>JBKJVO010000198.1:0-3358 GCA_046717305.1 Candidatus Limnocylindrales bacterium | reverse complement strand
CTCCAGGAGCGTCAGCCGCTGCCATCGGGCCTCCCGCGAGGCCGGCATGAACCATGGGAGTCACCGCTACCGCGCAGCTTCCAGGACCCGGAAGCCAACCGAGCGCAGCACGCGCGCGACGTCGTCTCGGAACGGAAGACCGTCGAGGAGGACGCCCTTTCGGCGCGGCGACAGTAGCTCGATCCCGATGATTGAGCCGTCGGCCGCGTAGTTGATCCCACGAGCGTCGTCGAGGCGCTCCTGTCGAGCCCACGCCTCATCGCTGGCGGTCAGATAGGCGGCGTCGACGGACTCGTCGTACTCGAGGAGCAGGTTCTTCATGCCGTTGACCCCTTCCGCCAGACGGTCACCACGCGGCCGTCGGACTCATCCACGACGACTTCGATCCCCTCGTGACCGAACCATCGCGTCCTGATCTCCCTGAGTTCGTCGTGCTCGGACGGGCGGTGCGCGCCTGGGTCGTCGTAAGCAAGGGCGATCATTTCGGTCGGTATCCTCTCACGTCGCGCCTCGCGTATCGCGTGCCGACTCATGCGTGCTGGCGAGAAGCGTTCGGACAATTCTCACGCTCGATCCGTGAGCACGGAGAACACCTTCATGACCTCGTCGCCGTCGTGGTTGATGACCTTCACGGCGACTTTGCCGGTCGAGGGGCGCGGGAAGGGCCGGCTGATCGTGGAGTTGACGGTCGCCCAGGCCTCGTCGCTGATGTCGGCGCGGAGGGCGCGGCGGAGCTTGTCGTAGGGGTCGTCGGCGCCGGTGAAGTAGGCGTGGCGGACGAAGAAGGCGTCGCCGTCGTAGTTGGTATCGAGGAGCCAGGCGGCGGTGTCGTCGACGGATGACGAGCGGAGGACGCCGGGCGTCGGGTCGTAGACGTCGAGACCGCGGACCTCCATCGTGAACTGGCCGTCCCCCGCCGGGCGGATGTCGATGTCGGGCTCGCCGAAGACCATGAAGAGGTTGCCGGTGCCGGTCTTCTTGAGGACCTCGTCCCTCATCGCGAGGTCTGGGTTCATGCGCGCCCGGAGGATCGCGAGGCGGCCGAGCGTGGAGGCCTCCTCCCCCACCCGGGACGCGGCAAGGCGACTATCGAGATGCATGACCGGGAACCACAGGCGCCGGTTGGCGGGCCTGACGGGCACCGTTCGCAAAGGCGAGGAAATATGCGTCCAGTGAGTCCGCTGACGAAAGATGTGCGTTGTCACCGACGAGGAAGTCGCACACGACCTCGCGGGCACGAGCTGGCTCACGGCGGCGACCCTGCCAGCGTTCGTCGGCGAGGGTCAGGTCGAACAGCTCGAGGCATCGATCCAGGGCTCCGGCGAATCTCGCTTCGTTGCCGGAAGCCTTCGCCCGCGCCGCTCTGCCGAATTCAGTGCCGATGTTGGCGAGCTGCTCGACGAGGGTGAGGTCCCCCCACCGTCCGGAAGCAAGTCCTGGATGTTGCACGGCTATCGATGGCGTCACGCTCATGGACGCACCAGGTGATCGACGATCTCGGTGATCCGTTCGCGCCGGCCCGTGTCGTCCACGAACCGCGACCGGTTCCCAAGGCGTGGACGGACGTTGATCATCGAGTCGAACTCTAGCCAGTCCGATCCACGGAAGTCAGCCGGGTAGAGGTTGATTCCCCACAGGTCGTCCGGGCGGGACCCGTCGTCCAACAGAACGGCTTCTTCGTCCGCGTGCAGCTCCCCGCCGATGGCCATGATCCCCTGCTCGACGTCCACGACGGCCTTGACGAGATCGCCGAACATTCCCTCGGCCAGGTCGCGAAGGTGCGCGAGACTGACGCCGTCACGGATGATCTCGATGTCAGCCATCGGCGCCATCACGCACCGAACACCTTCATGACCCCATCGCCGTAATGGTTGATGACCTTCACGGCGACCTTGCCGGTCGAGGGGCGCGGGACCGCCCGGCGGCGATGTCGAACAGGTACGCCCGCAGGTCACGCCGCGGCATGCAGGAGCACCTGGGTCGCCTCGATTTCGCGCCGCCGATACGGGTTGCGCAGCGCGGCTGACTCGACGAGGTCGACCCGCCGCCCGAAAAGGGCCTCGAGGTCGGCCAGGAGGCCGAAGTACGCGTCGGCGTGCCGATGCGGCGGCATCGGCTCGAACTCGACGAGGAAGTCGAGGTCGCTCTGCTCCGGATCGAAGTCATCGCGAACCGCCGAGCCGAACAGGGACAGCCGGCGCACGGCGTGGCGGCGGCACAGCTCGCCGATGTGCTCGCGGTGATCTTGTACCGTGACGTCCATCCGGTTCCTTCCTCGACGCTCGGTCCGTCCGATCATCCGGCGCTCGACGCGGATCTGGCCTTCCCCCGCCGGGCGGAGGTCGGTGTCGGGCTCGCCGAAGACCATGAACAAGTTCCTCAACGTGGTTGCGGACTCGACCCCTACACCCCTGGTTGGTGGAGCGACACATGGGGGCTGGACCAGCCGACCACGAAGTCCATGACGTCGAGGACCACATCCTCGCGGTCGGGATCGTGGGCCCGGAGTTCCTCGAGCGCCGCCAGGACCTCATCGCGTGAGGCGCCGGCCACCAGTTCCTCCTTCACGAGGACGCGCAATCGCATCACCAGCTCATCGCGAGATGGTGCTGCAGTCAGGGCCTCGCGTTCACGTTCAAGCAGGGTCATGTGTCCACCCGTCGCCACCTGGAGCGCGTCGCCCAGAGGGCCTCTTGAGACTCATTGAAGGGCATTCTACCCACAGGTTCCAGGAAACCATGCCCCAATGGTCCATCCGGGTCCGCACGCCACCGCAGATCCTGGCCGAGATCGGCGCACCGAGAGCAACTGCTGAGACGGTGGAATGACCATTTCGACGAGTAACGACTCCCTCGCGCACCCGCGAGCCGCAACGGTCGCCATCGACGCGTCCTCCCTTCGAGTGACCGTCGAGGACGGTCGCGAGATCACCGTCCCGCTCGCCTGGTTCGAGTGGCTCGCGGGAGCAACCGAGGAGAAGCGCGGGGACTTCACGCTCATCGGCGGCGGGGCTGGCGTCTGGTGGGAGACGCTGGACGAGGAGATCTCGGTGCCGCGGCTGTTCGGGCTGCCCGAGGACCTGTGACCGGCCGCTGATGGAGCGAGCGTGGACGGCTCCTTCCCGAGCTTCTCGCCACCGATCAGTATCTCGGCGCCCGCCTCGAGGTTGAGCGGTCCGCGAGGTCGGCGTGCCGACAGTCCATCGCTTCGGCCCCTACCCTTCTTCATCTATTCGGACGAGAACCGGCGGACGAACGAGCCACGTCGGCGAAGCCCTCCCCTCCCCCGGCCTTCGTGACCCGCTTCTCGAACGCGTATTGCTGACCCGTGGGGTCGGCGTCATGGGGCGTCGGCTCGC
>JBKJVO010000197.1:0-5155 GCA_046717305.1 Candidatus Limnocylindrales bacterium | reverse complement strand
ATCCACGATCACGAGGGTGGGCCGCATGGAGCGCGCTAGCTCGGCGATCCGGCCGACCGCGCATTAGGCGAGGACAGCGATGGCGGTCCCCGCCACACCCAGGAGCAGGCCCAGGCGCCCGGCCCCGCGGCGGCGGCCGGGGGGGGCGGGCGGGGCCGCGGGAGCCGAGCCGGCGCGGGGCATTCTCTATGCCACCGGCGATGAGAGCGCGGCCCAGGTCCGCCTCCGGGCCGGGCGCCTGGGCCTGCTCCAGGGTGTCGCCGGGACCGCCATCGCAGTCCTCGCCGAAAGCGAGGTCGGCCGGATCGCCGAGCTAGCGCGCTCCATGCGGCCCACCCTCGTGATCGTGGATTCGATCCAGACCGTCACCGTGGACGAGCTTGATGGGCCGGCCGGCAGCGTTGGGCAGGTGCGAGAGTCGGCGTTGCGGCTGATGGAGCTGGCAAAGGGTGATGGAATCGCGGTGATCCTCGTGGGGCACGTCACGAAGGACGGTTCGATCGCCGGGCCCAAGACGCTCGAGCACCTCGTCGACGCGGTCCTGGAGCTGGGCGGCGAGCGATCGGGCGTCCTGCGCGTGCTGCGCGCGACGAAGAACCGGTTCGGCTCGACGGAGGAGATCGGCGTCTTCGAGCTCGGCGAGCACGGCATGGTCGAGGTCTCCGATCCAGCTCGGGCGTTCCTCGTGGAGCATGAGTTCCCGGCGCCCGGGAGCGTCGTTGCGGCGACGATGGAGGGGACGCGGCCGCTGCTCGTGGAGGTCCAGGCGCTCGTTGCGCCTTCCGGCTACGGGATGCCGACGCGTCGCTCGTCCGGTCTCGATGGCAACCGGCTAGCGCTGCTGATCGCGGTCCTCGGTCGGCGCGCCGGGATTGCACTCGGAACGGCAGACGTCTACGCGAACCTCGCCGGTGGCCTGGAGGTCTCGGAGCCCGGGCTGGACCTGCCGCTCGCCCTCGCCCTTGCCAGCTCGCTGCGGGACCGGCCGGTAGCGCCCGGCACGGTCGCGGTCGGTGAGGTCGGGCTTCTGGGCGAGCTCAGGGCCGTGGCCGGGATCGAGCGACGTCTGCGCGAGGCGGCACGCCTCGGGTTCGTCCGCGGAATCGTGCCGCGCCCCGCGCGCGGGCCATCTCCAAAGGTGCCCGGCCTGGAGGTTGTGGAGGTCGCCTCGCTCCGTGAGGCGATCCGGGCCGCGATCGGCGACGGCGACGATCCGCGGGAGGGCGGGCGACGCGCCACGCCCCGAATGGCGGAGGCCCGCCCACCGATGCTAGGCTGACCGCCCGTGATCCGAACGATCCGCGTGCTTGGCGCCGCCCTCGGCGGACTCGTCGGGATTGTCATCGTGACGTCCGACGCGTTGCTCTTTCGCGACGTGCCCGGCGCCGGGGCCGTGATCGTCGCCTGGCTGATCGCCTGGTCCGTGCTGGGCTTCTCACTGCTGCCGTATCTGACGGTCGTTCCGGCACTGCGCGTCGTGCACGGCGTTCAGGTCCTGTCCACGGCCGAGTTCGTCACGGCGGTCGCCGGCCTGCTTCTGGGGCTGCTCATGGGGTTGCTGCTTGGCTCCCCGCTGTCGGCCTTTCCGGCGCCCCTTGGAACGTGGCTGCCGCTCGGAGTCTCGATGTTCCTCGGGCTCGGCATGGTCGGCCTGACCGTCGCCAAACGACAGGATCTGCTCGTCGCCGCCGAGGCGATCGGGCTCGTCCACCGCTCGGACCCGGAGGCCGCCGGCAGGCGGGGCGATCCCCACATCGTCGTGGACACGAGCGCGATCATCGACGGGCGGATTGCCGAGATCGTCGAATCCGGCTTCCTCTTCGGGACGCTCGTCGTTCCGCGGTTCGTGCTCGACGAGATCCAGCACATCGCCGACAGTCCGGACGCCCTCCGACGGAACCGGGGCCGGCGCGGGCTGGAGATTCTCGCGCGGATGCAGAAGGACGCCGCGACCCCGGTCATCGTCGTCGAGGACGATGCGCCCGAGGTGGACGAGGTGGACGCGAAGCTCGTGGCGCTCGCGAAGCGCTACAGCCGGGCCGTCCTGACGAATGACTTCAACCTGAACCGGGTGGCCGAGCTCCAGGGTGTACGAGTCCTGAACATCAACTCGCTTGCGAATGCCGTCAAGCCGGCACTCCTGCCGGGCGAAGAGTTGCGGATCCGGGTGATCCAGCAGGGCAAGGAAGCCGGACAGGGGGTCGGCTTCCTGGACGACGGGACGATGATCGTCGTCGAGGGTGGCGCCCGATTCCTCGACACGGACGTGGACGTGGCCGTGACGCGTGTACTCCAGACCGTCGCGGGGCGGATGATCTTCGCCCAGCCGCGCCACGATTGACGTCGCCGTGGGCGGCGCGGAGTTGAACGCGGCAGGACCGGCCCCTGTCGAAACCCGCGGCGCCGGCGACGGCGAACCCAGGTCGAACGTGATCGCGGACGCGATCGTCGTCGCGGCCGGTAGCGCGACCCGGATGGGCGGCACGGACAAGTTGTTCACGCTGCTCGCCGGGCGACCGCTGCTTGAGCACAGCCTGATTGCGATCGCGGCGGCGCCCGAGGTGCGCTGGATCGTCCTGGTCGTGGCACCGGAGCGCGAGGCCGAGGCCGCCGCGCTCCTCCCGAGCCGCATCGCGGCCGTCGTGCCCGGCGGTACCCATCGGGGAGCATCGGTCGAGGCCGGGTTCAGGGCGCTCGAGTCGCTCTGGGCCGCGGACGGCCGAACGGCGTCCGTCGAGGACGGCGAGTCGGCTGGCGATCCGGTTGTCCTCGTCCACGATGGAGCCCGCCCGCTTGTATCGCCAGCGCTCATCTCCGCCATCGCCGTCGCCGCGGCGGAGCACGGCGCCGCCATCCCCGTGGTACCGGTGTTCGACACGCTGAAGCGCGTCGTGGACGGGCGGGTCGGCGAGACCGTCGATCGAGCGCAGCTGGTCGCGGCGCAGACCCCGCAGGGCGCGCGAGCGTCGCTCTTTCGCCGGGCGTTCGCGGCGTTTCCGGCAGCCGGCACGAGTCGGTTCACCGATGAGGCCGGGCTGCTGGAGGCCTGTACAATCCCCGTCCATCCCATCCCCGGAGACCCCGTGAACCTCAAGGTGACCCTGCCCGCCGACCTCCAGCGCGCCGAAGCCCTTCGTGCCCGCCCGGCATCGCTTCGAGTCGGCCTCGGGTCGGACGCGCACCCGTTCGGTCCCGAAGACGGGCTTCGACTCGGCGGCGTGGAGATACCCGGCGCCCCGCGGCTCCACGGGCATTCCGATGGCGACGTGGCGCTGCATGCGGTCGCCGACGCGCTTCTCGGAGCGGCGGCGCTCGGTGACCTCGGCCGCCTCTTCCCGGCCGACGGACGGACGCCTCGGGGCGTCGCGAGCACCGAGCTTCTGGCGGACGTGGTTCGTCGCGTCGCCGAGGCCGGTTGGCGACCTGCGTCCATCGACCTGACGATCGTCGGCGCGCGCCCGCGACTCGCGCCCGTGCTCGAAGCGATGCGGACGGCGATCGCGGCAATCGTCCAGCTCCCGGTGGACGCCGTCGGCGTGAAGGCCTCCACGGGGAACCTCGACGGCGCGGAGGGCGCAGGACGCGTCCTGTCCGCGACGGCGATCGTGACCATCGCACCGCTCGACGGAAGGCCGGCATGACGGTCCGCCTCCAGGACACCCTGACCGGAGAGGTCCGGCCGCTTGAGCCCCTTGAGCCGGGCCACGTCCGGATTTACTCCTGTGGCCCGACCGTCTACGGACCCGCCCATATCGGAAATTTCCGGTCGTTCCTGTTTGCGGACCTCCTCGTTCGCTTCCTCCGGTACCGCGGGCTCCGCGTGACCTGGGTCATGAACCTGACCGACATCGACGACAAGATCATTCGAGGCGCCAAGGCCGCGGGAGAATCGATCGAGGACCTGGCGAATCGGTGGATCGAACGCTTCCTCGCGGACGCGACAGCCCTCCGTATGACGCCACCCGACGTCCTGCCGCGAGCCACCCGCCACATCGACGACATCGTCCGGCTCATCGCGACGCTCGAGGAAAAGGGTCACGCCTACCGGACGGACGACGGCAGCATCTTCTTCCGAATTTCCTCGTGGCCCATGTATGGACGCCTCGCGCGACTTGACCCGGAGCAGCTCCGAGTGGGGGAGCGGGTGGAGGCGGACGAGTACGGCAAGGACGACGTCCGTGACTTCGCGCTCTGGAAGGGCCCGAAGCTGGATTACCCATCGTGGGAGACAGCCTTGGGACCAGGACGCCCGGGGTGGCACATCGAATGCTCTGCGATGAGTCTGCACCACCTCGGTGAGTCGTTCGATATCCACACTGGAGGGTCCGATCTCGTCTTCCCGCACCACGAAGACGAGCTCGCCCAGAGCGAGGCAGCGACCGGGAAACCGTTCGTCCGGACCTGGCTCCACTGCGCGCACCTCCGGATGGGTGGCGAGAAGATGGCCAAGTCCACCGGCAACATCGCCCGCGTCGATGAGCTCCTCGAGGCGGGAGTCTCGCCCCGGGCGCTGCGCTACGTCCTCCTCGCCGTGCACTATCGGCAAGGTCTCGACTACAGCGAGGCATCACTGGACGCGGCCCGCGCCGCACTCGACCGGCTCGACACGCTGCTCGCGGCCCTCGGCGGCAACGCCGGTGATGGCGCGGACGACCCGCTGCTCCCGGAAACGCTGGCCGCGACGAGATCGTCCTTCGAGGCGGCGCTCGACGACGATCTCAACGTATCGGCCGCGCTGGCGGCGATCTTCGACCTGGTCCGCGAGGCCAACCGCCGGCTGGCGTCCCGGTCGCTGTCGACGGCCGACGCGGGCCGGATCGCGGGGCTGCTGCGCGACCTCGATCGTGTCCTCGGGATCCTCCCGGACACGATGGACGCGCTGGAGCCCGTGCTCGAGAAGCTGCTGGAGGCCCGTGGCGCGGCCCGCGCGTCTCGCGACTGGAATCGCTCCGACCAGCTCCGCGACGAGCTCGCAGCGCTGGGGATCCTCGTCGAGGACACGCGCGATGGACAGCGCTGGCGTCGGCTGGAGATGGTCGGATGAGCCCCCGGATCCGGCCAGACGACTCCGGGAGGGAGCGTCCGCGCCGGAACACGGGCCCCGGCGGCCCCCGCGGTCGGCCTCCCGGCGGTCCGCCGCCGGGCTCGTTCGGCC
>JBKJVO010000196.1:0-4381 GCA_046717305.1 Candidatus Limnocylindrales bacterium | reverse complement strand
GTCCAGGTCCAGGCGAGGCTCGCCATCGCCGAGGCGGACGTCATCGTGCTCGTCGTTGACGCGATCGTCGGGCTGACACCGGCCGACCAGGAGGCCGCCGATCTCCTGCGAACGGCCAAGGCGCCGGTGTTCGTCGCCGTGAACAAGGCGGACAACGCCCAGCGCGACCTCGATGCGGCCGAGTTCTGGGAGCTCGGCTGGGAGCAGACCTTTTCCATCGCGGCATCGCACGGGCGCGGAGTTGCGGACCTCCTCGACGAGATCGTTCGCGCGTTGCCGCCGGAGAGCGATCGGGAGCTCGCGCGGAAGCAGCGCGAGCTCGAGGCGGACGCCTTCGCGGCCGACGTTGCGGCGGGTCGCCTGGAACCCTTCATCGTGGGCGACGACGATGCCGACTTCGACACCGGACGGGACGAGGACGACGATCCGCGTCCGGAGATCGACGATGCCGTCGCGGCGCGCTGGGACGCGATGCTCGCCGCCGCGAGCGACGACGAGCCGCCGGCGATCGCGTTCGTGGGGCGCCAGAACGTGGGGAAGTCGAGCCTCCTGAACGCCCTCCTCGGTGAGGAGCGCACGATCGTCAGCGAAGTCCCCGGGACCACGCGGGATGCCATCGACACGCGGATCGCGTGGGGCCGGAGCGAGGTCGTGCTCATCGACACCGCGGGGATCAAGAAGCGCGGCAAGGTCGCCTCCGGTTCGACGGCGGACCGCTACTCGACCCTCCGGAGCCTGAAGGCGATCTCACGGTGTGATGTCGCGATCCTCCTGATCGACGGCGTGGATGGGCTGACCGCCCAGGACGCGCACATCGCCGGCTACGTGGTCGAGGAGGGCAAGGGCCTCGTCGTCGCGGTGAACAAGTGGGCCGCGGTCGAGGACAAGACGGGCCAGACCTTCGACACCTATGTCGAGTGGATCCGCCACGAAGCACCGTTCCTCGACTTTGCGCCGGTGGTCAGCATCTCGGCCAAGACCGGTCAGCGCGTCCATCGCGTCCTGGAGCTGGCGGTCGATGTCTGGGCGGAGCGCCGCAAACGCGTCTCGACCGGTGAGCTGAACCGGCTCCTGGCCACGGCCTCGGATCGCCAGCAGCCGCCGATCGTCAAGGGCAAGCGCCCGAAGCTGTTCTATGCGACCCAGGCGTCCGTCGCTCCGCCGACATTCGTGTTCTTCGCCCGGGAGGCGGGGTCCGTCCATTTCAGCTACCAGCGCTACCTCGAGAATCGGCTCCGGGACGTCTTCGGGTTCCTCGGCACGCCGGTCCGGCTGGTCTTCCGGGAGCGGGCCGGGATCCGGGCGGAGCGGCGCGCGGCGAAGGGCCGGCGTCGTCCGGTCGCGGCGTCGAAGCGAGGCCGATGACCGAGGGATCGCCGCGCGTCGCGGTCATCGGGAGCGGTGCCTGGGGCACGACGCTCGCCCTCCTCGTCGCGCGCTCGGAACCGGTAACGCTGCTCTGTCACTCCCCGGAGACGGCTGCACGGTTGCAGGCCTCTCGCCGTAACGAGCGGCGCCTGCCAGGTGTGGAGTTGCCGCTCCAGCTCCATCCCACGGCGGACCCGGTGGCCCTTGCCGGCGCGGAGCTGGTGATCGTGGCGGTCCCCTCCACGCATCTGCGGGCGACGATGACGCGACTTGGGCCGTCGATCCCGCGCGCCGCCGACGTCCTGTCCGTCGTGAAGGGCCTCGAGCCCGGCACCCTGCTTCGGATGACCCAGGTCATCGCGGATGCCGCCGGGATCGAGCTGCGGCGGATCGCCGCCTTGTACGGCCCGAACCTGGCCCTGGAGATCGCCCGCGGCCTGCCGGCGTCGGCCGTCGTGGCGGCGGAGGACCCCACCCTCGCGGAGCGGATCGTGGAGCGGCTCGGTCGGCGGGAGTTCCGGCTCTACACGAACACCGATGTCCTGGGCGTCGAGCTGTGCGGGGCCCTGAAGAACGTCATGGCCATTGCCGCGGGCGCCGCGGACGGCCTGGGATTCGGCGACAACGGCAAGGCCGGGCTCATGACCCGCGGCCTGGCCGAGATGATGCGCGTCGGCATCGCCGCCGGCGCGAACCCGCTGACCTTCGCCGGCCTGGCCGGGATCGGCGATGTCATCGCGACGTGTGGGTCCAGGCTGTCCCGCAACCACCGCCTCGGCGAGGAGCTGGCAAAGGGCCGGTCATGGGTTGAGATCGAGGGTTCACTGCCCGGCGTCGCAGAGGGCGCTTACACCGTGGACGCCGCCATCGATCTCGCCGAGCGGCTTGGCGTCGAGATGCCGATCGCCCGCGAGGTTCACAACGCCCTGTTCGAGGGCAAGAGCGTCCAGCGCTGCCTGGTGGACCTCCTGGCCCGCGAGTCCAAGGACGAGCTGGCCGACTTTCGAAGTTGGGTTCTGCGGGTCGGTACCGCGGGCAGCGGCGAGGCCGCCGGGCCGGACGGGGGGCTCTGGTAGACTCAGCGGCCTGTCGGGGCGTGGCGCAGTCTGGTAGCGCACCAGTCTGGGGGACTGGTGGTCGTCGGTTCAAATCCGGCCGCCCCGACCAACAATCTACGCAGGAACTGCGGGCTTCACCCCGTCCATGCCCACGTCGGCCCGACGCGGCACCCGAGCGGCGATCGAGAAGCGAATCCGTTCCGGCCGCCGACCGCTCGAGGCGCTTCGATGAGCTGCCTAGCAGCTTCCATCTGGCATGAACGGGCTGTCCGCGACGAGCTGACAGATCGCCCGCGCGGTTGCGTTCATGGCGTCCAGGTTCGCCGAGATGGTCGTGAGCTGGCTCTCCAAGCCGCCGAGCCGACGTTCGATCGCGTCGAGATCGGTGGGGGCGCCGTTCGTGGACGCCTCGACGATCCGCCGGAGCTGCGCAATGTCGTCGCGAAGCGCTGCCACGTCGCTCCGGAGCGAAGCGACCGCCGGCACGGCGTCCTGTCCGGTCGGCGCGGGGCGGAACGTCAGGGCCGTCACCAGGACGAGGGTCACCAACCCGACGACGAGCGTCGCAGCGACGGCCGAGTTGGCACGTCGGTCCATTTCATCCTCCGTTCTGCAGGCAACAAGGGTAACGAAGCCCTCGGGTGTCGGCACGCCGGCAAGGACCAGACTCCGGCGGTCCCGGCGTGGCATCATCTTCAAGCCGAACCACACCTTCGAGCGAGGACCGGACAGACAGTGCCGCCGATCAATGAGCTGACCCGCATCGAGCCCGTCCATCTCGAGCGACTCGATCGCCAGGGGATCTTCACGACGGGCCTGCTCATCGAGGTGAGCGAGACGCCGACGCGCCGGCAGAACCTGGCGGACCAGGTGGACGCCTCCACGAACGACGTCCTCACATGGCGGGACGAGGCGCTCATGCTGAACCTTGTCGGCTTCGGGCCCACGGAGCACGTCCTGCTCAGCCAGTCGGGATTCGAGGGCCTCCGCGAGATCCTGGCCGTCGATCTGGACACATTCCGGTCTCGAGTCGCCCGTGGCGCGCAGGAGCTGAACCTCGACACCCCGTCCGAACTCGCGCTCGAGGGCTGGTGGGAGCAGGCACGCACGCTCGAGGACGAATAGTCCTGTTGCGCCGAGCGCCCGCCCCGTCAACACTACGGGCGAACGCCGGGCCCCGATCGGAGCCCGGGATACCATGGCCGACGTGAGCTCCTCGTCCGTCGCAACCGGGATCGGTGACGTCGCCGTCGCCATCTCGACCGCCCTCGTGATCGTCGCCTTTGCCATCGTGCCGTTCCTGAACCCCGTGTGGGTCGGTTTCGAGCAGGGGCGAGCCGAGGCTGTGGCGTGGACCGGGTTCTCCGAGGCCGATCTCCGAGCCGTGACGGGCGCGATCCTCGACGATCTGGTCATCGGCCCGCCGGACTTCGACGTGCAGCTGGACGCCCGGCCGGTTCTTTCTGACGCCGAGCGCTCGCACATGCGCGACGTCCGTGGGGCCTTCACCGGCTTCTATGGTGCCGCGGCCGTCGGACTCGCGGTCCTGGGTGCGGCGTTCCTTCTCGCCGGGCGCGGAGCCACCGGCTGGACTCGCCGACATGCGTGGCGCTCGGTCAGGATTGGATCGCTTGGGTTGGCGGCAGCAGTCGTCGTTGGGGGCGTCGTCGCGGCCGTTGCCTTCGACGCAGCGTTCGGCGTGTTCCACCGACTCTTCTTCTCGGCCGGCAGCTATCAGTTCGACCCCCGGACGGACCGGCTCGTCCAGCTCTTTCCGGAGGTCTTCTGGTCGGAGACGGCGGTCGCGGTGGGCGCGGTGATCCTCCTCCTCGCGCTCGGGACGGCGCTGCTGGCGCGCCTGCGGCTTCAAGGGCCGTCTCGATGATCGGCGTCCCGGTGGCCCGAATCCTCGGCATCGAGGTGCGGCTCCAGCTCGGCTGGGTGCTCGTCGTCGC
>JBKJVO010000195.1:0-8750 GCA_046717305.1 Candidatus Limnocylindrales bacterium | reverse complement strand
GGGCAGGAATCCGCAATCTGGGTGACTCGGCCGTGCTCGTTCATGTGGATCGCGTGTCCTGTGGTATCGCGGCCGACCCGCCCGCCGACCCGTCATCTGACCACGAGGCCATACGTCGTGCTGGCCTGACATCGTACTGGCCTGATCAGCGGGCCGTGCTAGGCTCCCAGTCGATTCTCAGGCGCGCCACTCGGAGATCAAGCCACCCGTGATCCAGCCACTGACTGTCCCCGAGACCGGCCTCGGCGAGCTGCGTCCCGCGCCGGCCGGCCTCCCGGATCCAACCATGGCGCCGCCGGTGGTCGCAGAATCAGGCGACCCGTTCGCGGCCGCGCGCGTCATCCACCTCCTCGCCCGGCTCGAGCGCGGGCGGGGCATCGGTCTCGCCGCGATCGTCGATCGACTCAACGCGACCCACCTCGACTGGCTGTTCAGCAAGCGCGTCGTCGCCGACGCGATCCTCCAGGTCGGGGCGAACTGGGCGGCCGACTACCGGAGCACCGGCGGGATCGTTCTCGAGGACGGCCCCCTCGGCGCGAGCGTCACGATCGAAGATTCGTCGCGGGTGGATCCGTGGATCGTGCGCCAGGCGGAGCGGCAGGCTGCGGCGTGTCGCGAGGTGCTCCTCGACTTCAGCCGCCGTGAGCGGACCACCGGCGCCGACTGACCTTCCCGACTGGCCGGCGCGACCGGCCGCTGATCTCGGGTCCGGGCGGGGTGCCCTCTATCATCGTGGCGTGACCCCGTTCCGACCGTCCGCGACCAGGCCGACGAGCCTCTCGCCCGGCATCCGCTGCGCGCGCCTGCCCGAGCTGGACGCGCTCGCGGCGATCGATGCGGCGGAGCGGCTCCGCGACCTCCCGGGCCTCGCCGTCCTGGAGAGCGCACGACCCGGCCGCAACGCGCGGTGGACGTACCTGTCGGCGGACCCCGTCGCGGTCCTCGAGGCCCCCGCGGACGGTCCGGACGTCTTCGCCACGGCCCGCCGCGTCCTCGGCCGTCTGGCCGCGGATCCGATCGCGATCCCCGACGCGCCGCCGTTCACCGGCGGTCTCGCGGGCTACCTGTCGTACGACCTGGGCCGCCACCTCGAGCGACTCCCGTCCCGCGCTGTGGCGGACCAGGAGCTGCCCATCCTGCGCCTCGCCCTCCACGACTGGGTCGTCGCCTGGGATCGCAGGTCGGGACACGCCTGGCTGGCCGGCCGCGCCCTCGACGAGCGCGTGGGGCGACTGGATGCCCGCCTCGCCGAGGTCCGGACTCGCCTGGTTGACGGGGGAGGACGGCCGCCCGAGCACGCCTCCGAGCCGCCGGCCGGCTTCGAGTTCCGATCCGGCCTCGGCCGCGCCGCGTACGAGGCCGGCGTCGAGGCGATCCGCGGCGAGATCGCGCACGGCGACATCTACCAGGCGAACCTGACGCGGCGCCTCGAGTCGCCGTTCCGGGGCGACCCGTGGCCGCTCTACCGGCGGCTCCGGACCGGGGATCCGGCGCTCTTTGCCGCCTTCCTCGACCTCGGGCCGAGCCCGGTCACCGGCGCGCCGCGTGCCATCGTCTCGGCGTCACCCGAGCCGTTCCTGTCGGTCACCCGGGAGGGCCGCGTCTCCGCGGACCCGATCAAGGGAACACGGCCGCGCGGTCGCGACCGGGCAGAGGACCGAGCCCTGGCCCGCGAGCTCCTCGCGTCCGGCAAGGACCGGGCGGAGAACGTCATGATCGTGGACGTGCTGCGCAACGACCTCGGGCGGGTCTGCCTGCCGGGGACCGTCCGCGTTCCGCGGCTGTGTCGCCTGGAGCGGACCGCCGCCGTCCAGCACCTCGTGTCAACGGTGACCGGGAGGCTGGTCCCCGGGAAGGACGCCTTCCATCTCCTCAGCGCTGCGTTCCCCGGGGGCTCCATCACCGGCGCGCCCAAGATTCGCGCGATGGAGCTCCTGGAGGGCCACGAGCCCGTCCGCCGCGGGCCGTACACCGGGGCGGCGGGTTGGATCGGGGCCGACGGGGCGATGCAGACGAGCATCCTCATCCGGACGTTCGTCGCGGACGGCGCGCGGCTGACGCTCCACGTCGGCGGCGGCATCACCTGGCGCAGCGACCCGGCCGCCGAGTGGGAGGAGACCGTCGCCAAGGCCCGTGGCCCGCTCTCGGCGATCGGCGGGCGGGAGGTGGGGTCGTGACCGCCGCCTCGGGCCCCGGCCATGTCTGGGTTGACGGGTCGCTGCTCCCCGCAGACGGCGCCCATATCTCCGTCTTCGATCGCGGCTTCCAGCTGGGGGACGGGATCTTCGAGACGCTCCGCGCTCGCGGCGGCCGCGTGACCGAGCTGCCGGAGCACCTGGCCCGGCTGCGCCGCTCCGCTGAGGGCCTCGACATTCCGCTCCCCGTTGATGCGGCCACGAGCATCGAGGCGGGGATCCGCGAGCTCCTCGCGGCCGAGGGCCTGACCGGTCCGGACGCCGACGCCTCCATCCGCATCACCGTCACCCGCGGCGCCTTTCGCGGTCGCGGGCTGCTTCCCCCGGCCGATGGCACAGCCCCGACGATCGCGATCCAGGTCTGGCCGGTCGTCCCGCCGGCGCCCGGGCACCTGACGGACGGCCTCCATCTCGTCGCGAGCGCGGTCCGCCGGGACCCGGAGAACCCGCTTGCCACGCTGAAGACGACGAGCCGCGCCGACTACGTCCACGCCCGCCTGGAGGCTCGCCGTGCCGGTGCGGACGATGCGCTCTTCCTGACGACCGACGGACACCTGTCCGAGGCCACGAGCGCGAACCTCTTTCTCGTCCGGGGCGACGAAGTCATGACCCCGGACCTGGCCTGCGCGATCCTGCCCGGGACGACACGGAGCTGGATCCTGGGCTGGGCATCGAGGTCCGGGCTCCGGCCGGTCGAGAGCTGGCTGACCACCCGCGACCTGGCCGAGGCCGATGAGGCGTTCCTGTGCTCGAGCGTCGCCGGCATTCTCCCGGTGACGACGTTCGAGGGGCGGCAGATCGGCTCCGGGCGGCCGGGCCCGGTGACCCTTCGCGCCCGAGCGGACCGCGAGGCGTTCATCCGCGGCGAGGATGCCGGATGACCCGCGACGAACTCATCGCACGGACCTCGCAGCTCGTGGACGAGGGCGTCCGACTCCAGGCGAACCCGTCGCTCGACGCCCTCCGGACATGGCTTCAGCTCTCCGACGACCTGCTGTCGCGGGCCTGGGGGAGCATGGACCGCTATCACCTGTCCTGGCTCCAGGTCGGCCGCCCGAAGGACCTCGTCCGGGGCCGCCCCATGACCGAGGAGGAGGCGGCTCTCTACGTGCGCGAGGTCGCGGCCGCGAAGACCGCGGTGCTGCGGATGAGTCAGGACGCGGTCGGCCGGCTGGCGATGCCGTTCGTCGGCGAGACAGGGGGCCCCGGGGCGCGATGACCGAGCGCATTCCCGCCGTCGGTGGCGTGCGCGACGTCCCGGCGCCGGATCCCGTTGCCCGCGATTACCTGCTCCTCGCGCTTCGGCCGGACCAGCACCGGCCGGGCCTCGTTGATGCCTACTACGGGCCGGCGGATTTGAAGGCCGCCGCGGACATGGAATCCCTGCGCCCGCCGGGCCGGCTGGCGGACGACGCCGTCGAGCTCCGCGAGCGCCTCCGCGCCGAGGTCGAGGATCCGGATTCCGATCCCTCGCATGCCGACTCCCTCACAGTTCCCGGGTGAACAGAACTCGATCCTCCGAGCCGTAATCGTATCCGGCCACGGCGGGCGTCCCATACAGGTTCTGGGTCCCCGCGCCATCCCTCGGGTGGAAGCCCATCGAACGGTGAAATGCGACCGACGTCCGGTTGCCAGGCCACGTGATTGCATGGACCTCGCGCGCGCCGGCCGCCCGCGCGTCCTCGAAGAACCGCTCGTAAAGACGCCTCCCGACACCGCTGTGGCGCAGGTTGGGATCGGCGGCGACCATGTGGCAGTACCCGACGTCCGGCCGGTCCGGCGAGATGAACCCGACGAGGAACCCGGCGAGGCGGCCGTCCTGGTCCTCGGCCAGCCACGACGTCCCGGTGAAGTGCTGGAACCACAGCCGTGGCAGGAGGACGTGGATGGCGCGGCCGTCCCACCAGTCATCGACGACGCTCACGACGCGGAGGTAGTCCTCCTCAGTGGGGCGACGGAACCGAAGGGCCTCCGCCCGGGTCGATCGACGGGCCTCCTGACCGCCGCCGTGACCGCCGTCGGGTGCCGTCACGACCGACCCCGGACCGGCCCCGCCCCGGCGCCCCACGCGGCGGCAATCGCGGCAATCGCGGCCTCCGCCGGGACGTACAGGCCAAGCGTCTCCCCGAGGTAGCTGAGCGGGTCCATCACCCCGCCCTCCAGTCGCCCGTACGCCCAGGTCCCGAGCGCCGCGAACGCAATGGTGGCAATGGCGAGGACGACGGCGATCCGCGTGACCCGACCGCGCGCCAGCGCCGGCGGCGCGATCCCGTCACGCGAGACCGCAGCCCCGGCCGCAAGAAGCCCGAGGACCGCCCCGCCGATCCCTGCGATCGCGAGGAGCCCGCGGCGCTCGGCGAGCACGCCTCCGACGATCACGAGGATGGCCGCGCTGACGATCCCGGCCGCGATCGCCGGGGCGAGAGCTCGCAGGGCGGTCGTTGTCTCGCCCGTCGCTCCCGGGGCCCTGGCTCCCGGTTCGCCGCCCGATGCGTCCCCTGCGCCGCGGCTCCCGCCTGCACTCGACGCCGTCCCGGCAGGTGGCGCATACGGCTCCGACGGCGGCCGTTCGAGGCGACCGAACGGTGCGCGGTCACCCGGGTCGGGCTGCGGGTCGGGATGCTCGGTGGACGCCCCGGTCGGTTCGGTCATGGACGGCATGCTACCGGGCCGATCCCGGACGCGGGCAACCGGGGCACGCTAGACTTCGGCCCCGTGAGCCACCCCTCGCTCGGTCTCCCGCCGCTCGACATGACCGCCGGCCACCCGGCAGCCGCATCGGCCGTTCGTGCGGCCCGTGCGCGCCTCGCGGCGCGGGCCCTCGAGGTCGCCGTTGACGCCGATCCCAGGTTCCGCGGGCGGTACAGCGACCTCGCGCTCAGGGAGCTGCTCGCGGACGCGGAGGCGATGGTCGAGTGCCTCGCGGATGCCCTTGGATCCGGGGAACCGAAGGTCATGGGCGGCTGGGCGGATGGGCTCGCCCCGCGCTACCGGAAGCGTGACGTGCCCATGGACGACGTCATCGGCATCGCCGAGGGGTTGCGAGTCGCGGCTGCGACCGCCGTCGCTCCGGATGCCGTGCCCGCGCTCGACGCCGCGATCGAGGCCGCACTGGCACCGCTCCGCTGGCATCGCCGCCTTGCGGGCGACGCCCGGAAGCGCAATCCGGTGATCGCCTTCATCTACAAGGGCGCCTGAGCCGGTGACGATCAAGTGGGTTCAGTCCGATCCGCTCGTGATGAACGGCGAGCCGTTCTGCTATGGGTCCCGCCTGACCGTCCGCCAGCTCCTGGAGCTGCGCCGGAACGGATATACGCTCACCGAGCTCCTCAAGGACCACCCGGAGCTGAAGCGCATGGGCGTCGCCGCGGCGTACTCGTATGCCGCCGACCATCGCGACCGCTACGGCGAGTTCTTCGAGCCTGACGGCTCGTTGGCCGGCCCGGGCCTCACGCCCGCGGAGGCCTCGGACCTGCCCGAGCCCTACCGCGCCGCCGGGATCGTGGTCAAGCCCGGGTCCTGACCCGACTCGCCGAGAGCTCGCCTACGGCCCGCCGAGCACGATGGACGATGGAGGCGTGAAGGCCAGGACCTCGGGCGCGCCGTCAAGCTGCATGATCGCCGGCTCCCACGTGAATACACCCTCGTTGACGATCCTCGCGGCGTAGCGGAGGCGGGCCGTGTGGCCCAAGCGCGCGCTGTTGGGGGCACAGAACGTCACTTCCTGGCCCACGACGCTCGACGGCCAGATCGCTCGCGACGAGTCTCCGCCCGACGTAAATCGGAGGGGCGCCAGCCCTGAGGGCACCAGCTCCACGACGTTGTAGCAGCCGTTCTCCGGCGCCGCCGTGCGGAACGTCGCGGTCAGGTCGATGACGATGATCCGGCCGGTTGGAATGGGAGCGGGCGGGACCCGCCGGATGAGCGTCAGGTCGGGACTGGGCCGCAGCTGCGCCGCCTTGACGACGACGCGGGTCGCGATCGTCACGCCGACGTGGCCGGACAGGCGCTCGAGCGACAGGCCGGCACGCTGTTCGGCGGTGAGATCGAGGGTCAGGGACTCGCCCGCCGCGAGGTTGACCGTCTGCCGCTCGCCATTGACCGTGTACGCGAACGACGCCTTGGCACTTGGCGTGCGCGCCAGCATGGCGCGCGTGTACGCCGCGAGATCGAGCGCGTACGCCGTCTCCCGGCCCGGGTTGGCCATCACGTAGTCCGCCATTCTGGACGCCAGCGGGTCGCCGAGCCGTGCCGCAAGCAGCGCAAGCAGCGAAGTCGCCTCGAGCATGTCCTCGAGACTGGCGCCGGTGCGCAGGCGGATCCACGACCCGAGGCGCTCGCCGTCGCTGCGGAGAAGGTTGCGCTCGATCTCGAGCGCCGCCGCGTCGTCGCCAATACCCGCAAAGCCGAGGGCAAGGTAGATCCGCTCCACCGGGGTCAGGTCCGGGAGGTCGCGGATCTGCTGGAGATCCTCCAGCACCGGCTCGCCGATCGCTGCGAGCGCTGCGACGGCCGCAATCGCCAGGTCGCGCTGCGTGGATGGAGCCTGGAGGATCGTCTGGAGCGCCTCGCGCAGCATGTCGTTCGGCACGCTGTCGGGGGCATCGATCGCCACCCGGACCGCGAGCCAGGGGTCAACGCCGCCGTAGGGAAGCAGCGCCACGCCAGCCGTCACGTTCCCGTTGTCGTCGTTCATGGTTCCGATCGGGTAACTGGAGAGATCGATGTCGAACGGCGGCACTGATGCGGGGTCGTATCGGAACTCTTCGAGGAGCAGCCGTCTCGCGATGGACTGCGCCAGCGTCCGATCCAAGCGGGCACCCGCCGGCTGGGCCAGCTCGATGAGGAGCGGCAGATAGGGGCCGCGTCCGGCGTCGCTGAACGTGTAGGTCGTGATCCCGGTGGTCTCCGGCAGTGACGGCAGGCTGCCGCCGAGGGCGCCGTACGCTGTCCGGACCTCGCTCAGGCGGGACTCGATGACCTGGAAGGTCCCGAGCAGGCGGTCGGTCATTGGCTTGCCCGAGGCATCCGTGCGTGTCGTGGCCCGGGCCGTGATGTCGAGGGACTGCTTGCCGAGGAATAGCGCGGGCAGCTCGAAGCGGACCGGCAGGAAGGCCGTGCCGGCAACCTTTGTTGCAGAGATTCCGAGGGATGCGGATGCCACGCTGAACTCGACCGCGTCGTCGGGCTTCAGGCCCTCCCCGAAGGCTCGGAGTTGGATGACGGGTCGATCGGACACGAGATACGTGTCGGTGATCGTCGCTTCGACGAAGAACGGCAGCCCTACCGGCACCAGAAGCTCCCCAACCCCGGCCTCGAGGGACGCGGTGATCGCGCTTCCCGTGATGTGCCACGAGGTCAGGTCGTCGGACAGTCGGACGACCGTCGTCGCCGTTCCGGTGCTGTCGGTCGCGATGCTCTTGAAAAACAGGGTGTCCCGGAAATCGCTCCGTGGACCGCCGCCCCCCACGTCGCCCCCTTCGCCCTCGGGTCCCGCCCGCGTGGGAACCTGATGGGTCGCAGTCAAGCGGACGATGCCGCTGTCCACGCGGGCGTGGAGGTCGTCGAGCGGCTGCGGTGTGGAGGCCCCGCCGATGGCGTACAGCTTCTCGTCCACTCCCTGCAGGACGACGCTGGCCGCAATGGGGTGGCCGGCCTCATCGGTCGTGGTGATCGACAGGATGACCTGCTCTCCGGGCCGGTATCGCTCGCGGTCGGCGGCGATCTCGACGTTGATCGAGCGCTCTTCGACATCGAAGGATGCCCACGAGGCCGCCTTGGGCGCGTAGGTGGTCCCGGTGAACCGCACGCCGATGACGAAGATGCCCGGCGCATCGGCCGCCCCGAACGTATGCCGGAACGTCGACGAGTCCGTGACCACCACCGCTCGAAGGCCGCGCTGCGCCGTCAGGTAGAGGTAGCGGTCGTCCCCGCCCGACGGGTAGACCCGCCCGCCGTCAACCATCCGCCACGCCAGCGGGCTGCCGATCCGGTACCGGATCTCGTCCGCAAGCCGGCCATCCGAGAGCTCGAACACCGGCCCGGACTCGGCCCACCAGCCCAGCCTGAACGGCTGGCCGGCGAAGATGGTCCGCTTCTGGAGGCGGCCGGCGTCGTCGGTCGCCGACAGAACGACCTGGTACTCGTGCGTTGGATCGGGGACCGCCAGGGCAAATGAGATTCCGCCGTCGGCGCCGGACTGAACGGTGAGCCCCTTCACGAGCTTCCGCTGGATGGTGTACTCATAGCGCGGTCGAACGACCTTCTCGACGAAGTCGTAATCCTGTCCGACCTGGCGCTTCACCGGGATGAGCTCCGTGACGCCGACCCGCACCGGCCGTCCGGCTACGGGCGCACCCGCCGCGTCGCCGGCCCACGAACCGTCGGCAAGCTGACGCTCCACTTTGGCCAGGTCGACGAGGTTCAACGCACCGGTCACGTGCAGGCTGCCGTCGGACACGTCGCCGGACGCGGCGAGGGCGTACGCGGAGGGGAACACGAGGACGTTCCCGGAGCCGCGGATCTCGCCGCCCTCCGGACCGCTCGGCCAGGCCT
>JBKJVO010000194.1:0-3958 GCA_046717305.1 Candidatus Limnocylindrales bacterium | reverse complement strand
ACGGTCGGGAAGACCCAGCGGGCCCGCGGCTGGAGCACCGGTTCAGGATGCCACGACCGGCTGCACCGGCGCTTCGCGGCCGCTTACGCGGACGCGCGGCGGGGCGTGCGCGGCGCGAGGAGCCGGCCCCGGCGCCGGTCCTCCCACTCCTGCCAGACGACGAGGAGCGGGCTGGCGTTGAAGATGGACGAGTAGGTCCCGGAGATGATTCCGATCAGGAGGGCGAGGACGAACTCCTCCGTCGCGGAGCCGCCGAAGAGCAGCAACGTGGTGAGCGTCAGGACGACCGTGAAGCTCGTCGTGATGGACCGGCCGAGCGTCTGGAGCAGCGAGTGGTTGACGATCTCCGCGAACGGTTCCCCGGCGTGGCGGACACGGTTCTCGCGGACGCGATCGAAGACCACGATCGTGTCGTGGACGCTGAAGCCGATGACCGTGAGCATCGCGGTCACGAACAGGCCGTCGATCTGGACGTCGAAGAGCGTGCCCAGGATCGCGAAGGCGCCGAGGACCACGATGACGTCGTGGAGGAGCGCGACGAGCGCCGTCACTCCCATCTTCACGTCCCGGAACCGGAGGGTGATCCAGCCGAGGATGCCGAGGCTCCCAACGAGGATCAGCACGACCGCCTGGTTGACGAGGTCGCTGCTGACGACGGCGCCGATCGAGCTCAGCGAGGCCTGCTCTGAGATGGGGCCGAGGGCGGTCTGGAGCTCGGTCGCGATTCGCCCGATCTCGCCCTCCGTCGGGACGCTCGTGTTGGCGCCGGGGATGGCCGTCGGCGCGGGACTCGCCGTCGGCGCGGGACTCGCCGTCGGTGTGGGCGTCGCGGTCGGTACCGGCGTGGGTGACGCGGTTGCCGCCGGCGTCGGGGACGCGGTTGGCGCGGGAGTGCCGCTGGCCGCCGGGGATCCGCTCGGTCCCGGTGTGGCGCTCGCCTCCAAGGTCGCCGACGCCGCGGGACTCGGTGATCCGGCCGCGGTGGGTGCGACAGTCGGCGTTGCCGTGGGCGCGATCGTCGGGACCGGGGTCGGCGACGGCTCGGCGAGCCGCAGGTCCAGCTTGGAGAGCCGGATGTCGAAGAAGCCCTTGCCGGTCCTGGTCACCGTCGCGTCGGGCTGGCCGAGGGCCGCAAGCTCGGCCCGCACGTCCTGGGCTGTGACGGCCGGGTCGGCGAACTTGATCGACCAGACGGTGCCGCCCGTGTAGTCGATCGAGAACTTCAGGCCCGCCTCCCCGCCGCTGAACGGCGTCAGGAGGATGAAGATGAGGCCCGGGATCGTGATGAGCAGGGAGAAGGCAAAGAACCAGCGCCGCTTCCCAATGATGTCAAACACGCGGCGCCGCCCCCCGCCGGAGCGCCGCCCGGCCCGTGGGCCGGTGAACGAACTCGGTCTCGGACATGCCGTACAGGCGGGCCTTCCGCGCCCAGTCCTGGGCGACGACGATCCGCAGGATCGTCCGCGTCACGGTGATGGCCGTGAACATCGAGATGAGAACGCCGAGGATGAGGACCAGCGCGAAGCCCTGGATCACGGACGAGCCGAAGAAGTACAGGATCGTGGCGGTGATCAGGCTGGACACGTTCGAGTCGAGGATCGAGTTCCAGGCGCGGGCGAATCCGGCCTCGATCGACTGCGGCAGGGATTTGCCGCTGCGGAGCTCTTCCTTCGATCGCTCGAAGATGAGAATGTTCGCGTCCACCGCCATGCCCACCGAGAGCACGAAGCCGGCGATGCCGGCGAGCGTGAGGGTCACCGGGATCAGCCGGAAGACGGCGAAGATGAGGAGTGCGTAATACAGGAGCGCGAAGCCCGCGATCGCCCCCGGCAGCCGGTAGTGGAGGAGCATGAACAGGAGCACGAGGCCCACGGCGATCCCGCCCGCGAGGATGCTCTTGTCGAGGAACTCCTGGCCCAGGGTGGGGTCGATCGTGTCGCTCGAGAGCTCCTCGACGGGGAACGGCAGGGAGCCGAAGCGGAGGACGTTGACGAGGTTCTGCGCCTCCTTCTGCGGGAAGCCGCCGATTCCGCCGCTCGTGATCTGGACCTGCCCGCCCGTGATCTTGTCGTTGATCCGGGGCGCCGAGATGACGGTCGAGTCCAGGACGATCGCGAAGAATTCGTTGACGTGCGCGCTCGTCCAGTCGGAGAACAGCTGCTTGCCCTTCTCCTTCAAGACGAAGTTCACCGTCCGGTTGCCGTTCTGGTCCGAGCCGACCGTGGCGCTCTCCAGCTGATCGCCGGAGAACAGCACGGAGAGTGTCGAGAGGTCCAGGGTCTGGCCCTCGGTCGGCGGCGTCTGTCCGGTGGGAATCGGAACGAAGTCCAGGCGACCGGTCTGGCCAACGAGCGCGCGGACGGTGCTGGTGTCCGTCACGCCCGGAAGCTCGACCACGATCCGGTCCGTGCCGCTCGTGACGACGACCGGCTCCGCGACGCCGGTGGAGTTCACGCGCTGTTCCATGATGCCGCGGATCACTTCGATCGCGGCGACGTCCGGGGTCTTGCCACCGGACGGATTCACCCGGTACTCCACCTTGAGACCGCCCTGCAGGTCAAGGCCCAGCTTTGTCTCGATCAGCCGGCTCCCGCCCTCGGCATCGATGCCGGGCAGGCGGAGGCGGGGCCAGAAGTCGACGAAGAGGGCGAGGGCGCCGATCACGGCGATGAGGATGACGGTGGTCCTGCGCATCGACGGCGGATGATACAGGTGCGGGAGTTCAGGTGCCGATCAGGCGCTGGCAACCGCGGCCCCGGGCCCCGGGCGCCCGCGCAAGCCCACCTACACCTTCGACGCCGCCGACACCGCGTCGGGCGCAGCCCAGGGGCCCGTCGAGCCGTCGTTGAAGCCCGAAGTGTTGGGGGGGGCCAACCATCGGGCGGAAGCGGCTCGCCAAGCGGCCTCGCGCCGACCTGACGCCAGCCGTGAGAGCACGGGGCACGGGCGCCTCGTGCTCAGCCCGGCGCCCGGATCACCGCGGCGGACCGCCGCCTGGGCTCAGGAGCCCGCCAATCCTCGGTGAAGCCCGCGTTTTGCTGATGGGGGCATCGCGGGCCGGGTCAAGGTCGGCCGCCCCGGACCAGCGACCGCTCTCCGAGGGCGGAGGCGATGTCCCTGCTCGCCGTCCGCCCGAGGATTCAGGGCTCCAGGCCGGCCTTGATCCTCGCGGCGAGCGCCGGGCCGATGCCCGGGAGGGCGGCGATCTGCTCCACGGGCGCGTCTCGGATCCGCTTGACCGAGCCGAACGTGCGGAGCAGCACCGCCCGGCGCCGTGGTCCGATCCCTGGCAGGTCGTCGAAGGCGGACCTGACCGACGCTCGCGCCCGCAGCTTGCGGTGGTACGTGATCGCGAACCGGTGCGCCTCGTCGCGGAGTCGCTGGACCAGGTAGAGCGCCGGGGAGGTGGTCGCGAGGAGCACCGGATCCGGCCGGTGCGGGAGCACGAGCTCCTCGCGCTCCTTGGCCAGGCCGGCCAGCGGGAGGTCGTGCAGGCCCAGCTCGTCGAGAACGGCCTTCGCGGCGTTCACCTGGGAGCGCCCGCCGTCGATGATCACGAGGTCCGGCATGGCCCAGCGACGCTCCTCCGCGCTCCCTTCCTCACCCGTCTTGGCGTTTCGGAAACGCCGCCTGAGGACCTCCTGGTGGCTTGCGACGTCGCTCTGGCCCTGGACGGTCTTGATCTCGAAACGGCGGTATTCGCCGGTCCGCGGACGTCCGTCCTCGAAGACGACCATGCTGCCGACGGAGTTCGTGCCCTGGAAGGTCGAGATGTCGTAGCACTCGATCCGTGCGGGGAGGACCGGCAGGTCCAGGGCCGCGGCGAGCTCCTCGAGGGCGCCGAGCGTCTTGCCCTGGTCCGCCAACCAGCGCACCTGCTCGCGTGCGAGCATCTCGGCGGCGTTGCGAGTCGCGAGCTCCATGAGTCGGCGCCGCTCGCCGCGCTGCGGAGCATGGA
>JBKJVO010000193.1:0-3407 GCA_046717305.1 Candidatus Limnocylindrales bacterium | reverse complement strand
GTCCCTGACCGGTCTGGGACGTGCCAAGTGACCTCTGGCCCGTCCGGCGGAGCCAGAGGACCCGGAATCGGCCGCGACGAGGGCAACGGGGCTCGAGGATCTCGGTCACTTGGCTCGTCGTGGCCTTGGGTCTGGCTCGCCCCATGCAGCCCGCCGGAGTCGCCGAATCGATGACCTTTGGCCCTGTCGGCCCCGGGTGGATACACGTAGCCTCGATCCGTGAACATCCTGGTGATCCTGAACGACCCGCCGTACGGCACGGAGCGCTCGTACAACGGGCTTCGACTGGCGCTCAACCTGGTGAAGGAGCCCGAGGTCGAACTGCGCGTCTTCCTGATGGCCGATGCCGTGCGCTGCGCGCAGCGCACGGCCAGAAGACCCCCGAGGGCTACTACAACATCGAGCGGATGCTCACCGGGCTCAGGGTCAAGGAGGTCCCGATCGGCGCGTGCGGAACGTGCATGGATGCGCGCGGCATGGGCGACGAGGCGCTCACCGAGGGAGCACACCGCTCGTCGATGGCCGAGCTCACCGCGTGGACCCTGTGGGCGGACAAGGTCATCAGCTTCTAGCCGGCAGCAGGAGCCCCAGACGGCAGCAGGAGACCCCACAATGGCGACGATTCTGGTTCTCGGGGGCGGCATCGGAGGTGCCGCCGCGGCGAATGCCCTGCGCCAACGCCTGGGCGAGCGCCACCGGATCGTCATCGTTGACCGCGACGCCGAGCAGGTCTTCGCGCCGTCGCTCCTGTGGCTCATGGTCGGGCAGCGCCGGCCCGCGGCCATCTCGCGCCCGCTGGTCCAGATGCTCCGCCCCGGGATCGAGGTGGTGCGCAGCCACGTCCTGGGGCTCGACCCGGTCGCGCGACGCGTGACGACCGATGCCGGGGAGCTGACCGGGGATGTGATCGTGATCGCGCTCGGCGCGGAGCTCGCCCCCGACGCGATCCCGGGCTATGCCGACGCCGCTCACGACTTCTTCACGCTCGAGGGGGCCGACCGGTTCGCGAGCGCGCTCGCCCGGTTCGAGGGAGGCCGTATCCTCGTGGCCGTCAGCGGACTGCCCTTCAAGTGCCCGGCGGCGCCCTATGAGGCCGCCTTTCTCATCGACGCCGACCTCCGGCGACGGGGCCTCCGTGACCGGAGCACGATCGAGCTCCACACGCCCGAGCCGGCGCCGATGCCGGTCGCCGGACCCGTGCTCGGCCGGGCCGTGAGCGACCTCCTCGCCGAACGGGGCATCGGCTACTTCCCCGGACATCCGGTCGAGGCCTACGACGGGGCGTCTCGCCAGATCCGGTTCACGGACGGGTCGGTCGCCGGGTACGACCTGCTCGCTGCGGTCCCGCCTCATCGGCCACCGGCCGCCGTTGCCGGCTCCGGCCTGGCCGGTCCCACCGGCTGGATCCCGGTCGACCGTGGAACGCTCGAGACGACCACGGCGCACGTCTTCGCGATCGGTGACGTGACGGCGATCGCGCTCGCGAACGGCAAGCTCCTGCCCAAGGCCGGCGTCTTCGCGCACGCCGAGGCCCAGGTCGTGGCCGCCCAGATCGCGTCCCGGCTCGAAGGCGGCCCGGCCGACCAGTTCGATGGCCGGGGGTACTGCTGGGTGGAGCTCGGCGGCGGTGTCGCCGGCTTCGCCGCCGGGGACTTCTACGCGACTCCGGATCCGGCCGTCGTGCTTCGCCGCCCGGGCCGAGCCTGGCACGCCGGCAAGGTCCTGTTCGAGCGCTACTGGCTCAGTCGGGGTCTTGGCCATGAGCTGACCGGCGTTGCCCTGCGCCTGGGCAGCGCGCTCCTGCGCGTTCCGGCGCGACTGTGACGTGAACCGGTGATGGGTTTCGGCGGTGTCGGCTACGGCGGCGCCTGGCTGTGGATGATCGCGAGTGTGCTGTTCGTCGTCGGGATCGTGCTGCTCGTGGTCTGGGCGACCGGCGCGGCCGTCGGGGGACCGGACCAGGACGAGGCGATGGCCCTGCTCCGGGCGCGGTTCGCCCGCGGCGAGATCGATGCCGCGGCGTTCGAGCAGGCGCGGCAGACACTGGGCGCGACCCGTCCGAGCGGCGGACGGAGCCGGGCGCCGGCCATCGTGGGACTCGCCCTGGTCGCAATCGCCCTTGTCGCCGGCCTCCTCGCAGGTGCCCTGGCGCCGGCCGGTGCCGGCTGGACCTTCAGCGGCATGATGGGCCCCGGGATGATGGGCGGCTACGGCGCTGCGCCGACGGCACCCGGGGGCACGTCTGTCCGGATGGCCGGTTCGCGGTTCGAGCCGGTGACGATCACGATCGCTCCGGAGGAGACCGTGCGCTGGTTCAATGACGACACCGCGCCGCACACGGTCAGCGCGACCGATGGGAGCTGGGACTCCGGCGACCTGTCGCCGGGCGGCTCCTTCGAGCGCCGCTTCGAGGCGCAGGGCACGTATCCGTACGTCTGCCGGTATCACCCCTGGATGACGGGCAAGGTCCGGGTCACCGCTCCCTGAGGGGAGCGGCCAGCAAGGGACCGGCCAATGCGTGGGCGGCGCTCCACGTCACGTACCTGGATCTCCAGGCAATCGATGCGACGGCGAGCTGGTCTGGCCCCGGCTGCGGCCTGCCCGCGGGGCGATGAGAGCAGGTGGTCTGGCGCGCCTAACACGTGTCATCGCGCGATTACAATCTATGGGATCCAGATCGAAGGCCGTGATGAGTGGGTCGCCGCTCGCCATCGGGACTTGTCGCGAAACGGATCTGTTGGTTCATCGGCGTCGGGCCCAATGTCGCCACAAAGTGCGGGCGCCCGAGCTTCTCCGCCTCGCCTCGGAGGAGCAGGAAGCCACCGAATGGTGCCGGCCGACCCAGCCCGCGTCATCGCCGAGACTGATCGAGGCCGATCGTCTACGGCGATGTCACTTCGCCGAAACGATCCTCGGCACCGCTGACATGGCGAGGCGCTCCTCGAAGCGCCGGATGGAGTCGTCGAGCCGCCCCAGGTGCTCGGACAGGCGCCGGCGAGCCTCCTCGGCCGCCCCATCGAGACCAGCCAGCTCGAAGATCCGCCAGTGGCGCAGGATGGGCACGAGCACCTCATCGCGGTGCACCCGCAGATCGTAGATGCCGGCCTTGGCGATCTGGGCGGCCTTGCGCATGAAGCCGGGGATCCCCGCGCCCGGCATCTGGAAGGCCAGGATCTCGTCCACGATGGCGCGCACCGCGGCCGATGGGTCGATCTTCAGCGCGGCGGCCAGGACATCGCGGTAGAAGACCATGTGCAGGTTCTCGTCGGTCGCGATGCGGACCATGATGCGGTCCGCCACCGGGTCGTCCGAGTAGCGCCCCGTGTTGCGGTGGGCGATGCGCGTGGCCAGCTCCTGGAACGTCACGTAGGCCAGGCCGTGGAGCGTGTCCGGCGAATCGTGGTCGT
>JBKJVO010000192.1:0-7033 GCA_046717305.1 Candidatus Limnocylindrales bacterium | reverse complement strand
CCTCTGGCAGCTCCGCGAGGTGGCGGGTGCCTCGCGCGGCCGCATCGACGGGCGGCCGATCCGGGGCGCCCGGGCGGGGCTGCGAGAACGTGGGCTCGGGTCTGCGACACCCACGAGCTGCGTCGCGAGCGCAGCGAGCGTTCGACCGATTGACCTGCGGCTGCCCGCCACGGATGCCCCGGCGCTCCCGCCGATCACGGAATCGGAGCGGGTCGGGGACGCCTATGCGGTCGTGGGGCTGGACGCTCGGCGGCAGGTCGTCTCGCTGTTCCGGCCGGCGCTCGATCGGCTGGGGGCGGTGACGAACGCAGCGCTCGCGGACCGGCGGCCGGGTGCCGTCAGGATCGGCGGCCTGGTCGTCACGCGCCAGCACCCGATGACGGCGAAGGGCACGGTCTTCCTCGCCCTGGAGGACGAGACCGGGATGGTGAACGTCACGCTCTGGCCGGACACCTGGGCTCGGCTGCGGGGCGTCGTCCGGCGCCACGCGCTGCTGCTGATCGACGGCGACCTGCAGCGGGAATCATCGGTCGTGAACGTGGTCGCGCGCGAGGTCAGGCCGCTCCCCGAGGTCGCGACCGCTGCGGGTGGGCCTGGTGGGCCGGACGGACCCGAGGGCGTCCGGCAGCTCGGTCACTCCGGGTTGCGCCGGCTCGGCTGAACAGCGGTGGCGCCGAGCCACCGCGGCGCCGGCACCGTGCCGGACGGATCAGCCCCGGGCGGGCTTCCCGGAGCGAGGTCGCCCCTGCTGCCTGGCACGCGCGCGCTGCTGCGCGTTGGCGTTCGAGAGCGACAGGAAGCGCCGGTACCAGGCAGCGGCCGCCGCGAAGAAGATGCCCGACAGCGGCCCCACGGAAAGGGCCGAATAGACGAGCTGCTGCTGCTGCGCGGGGTCGATCGGGACCGTCGCCACCCCCGGTGCCACGGTGTAGACGAAGAACGCATACGCGACAACGTCCACCACGGCGACGATCAGCCCGAGGAGGTAGCTCGCCCGTGGGGCGAAGAAGCCGACGATGAAGATCGGCGCCATCGCCGGCGGCACGACCATCGCCTGGAAGACGAGGGTCGTGATCTGGTTATTTGGGGCCGCGGCCACGGCGGCGACGCCGCCCACGACGAGGGCCACCGAGATGAGGAAGCCGCGGGTCAGGAGCAGCCGCGGAAGCGCCGCGATGTCCTCACGGTAGTTCGGCCGGTGGTATGCGTTGCGAAACGCGGCGGTGATGCTGGGTCTTGCGGGAGGCTCGGCCGCAGGTTTCATCCCGGGCGTGGGCTCGGACGAGACGTCCTCCGGGCCCTCGAACTCGCCGACATGGGTCTGGCGCCAACGGCGGCGGGCGTCGGAGCGGTCGGTGCTCTTCGCACGGGCCACGGGTCACTCCTCGACTGCACTGGGTGGGCGGGGGCCGCAGCACGGACCGGCGGCCCGGTCGGCGCGGAGGTGGGCATCGTACGCGGATCGGGCACGGCGCGGTGCGGACTCCGCCATGACGTCGAGGTACGGGCCGGCTAGACCACCGGTGAGTCGGCGGTGAGTCGGGATTGATTGGCCGTTGAGGGAGCGGTGAGCCACCGGTTGCCCCCAGGTGATGAGGAGTTGAGCGCCCGGTTGCCGGGAGGTGACCGGTCGTCGACCCGCCGGTGAGCGGTGGCTGGTACAACGGTCCAGTCGTCCCGCCCGGCGCGTGGAGCCTGCCCGCCCCGGAGGTCGCTCGGTGGAACGCGCTCGTGCAGCGGCAGCGGCTGCCCTCTTCGCCATCCTGCTCGCCGGAACCGTCGTTCTCGCGGCGGCCGCACCGGCTCTCCGCCAGGCGGCCCTGGCTCCAGCCGCCGCCGTGACCTGGCCCCCCTCGACGCTCGTCGTCACCGAGGTGCAGACGGGCGGCGCGTCCGCGTCGGACGAGTTCGCCGAAATCGGGAACACGGGATCAGCCGCGGTGGACCTTGCCGGGCTCGAGGTCGTGTACGTGACGTCGACCGGCGGCACGGTGACCCGAAAAGCCGCCTGGACGGCGTCGCTCGTCCTCGATCCGGGGCGCCACATCGTCCTCGCCAACGGTTCCGGGATCTTCGCGTCGATCGCCGATGCGACGTACAGCGGCGGGTTCGCCGCGACCGGCGGTGCCATCGTCCTGCGAACCATCGGGGGCGCACCGATCGATGCCGTCGGCTGGGGCGATGCCACGAACACCTTTGTCGAAGGCGCCGCGGCGACTGCTCCAGCGGCCGGCGCCAGCCTCGAACGGCGTCCGGGCGGCATGGCCGGCAACACGACGGACACCAACGACAACCTGGCAGACTTCTTCGCGCAGGCCTCGCCGAACCCGCAGAACCTCGCCGCCCCGCCCGTCCCGGCACCGGGTCCGACCGCGACGGCAACGCCGACGGCCACCCCGAAGGTCACCGCGGCACCGACCCCGACGGCGAGTCCGACGGCGAGTCCGGCGACGGAGCCGACCATCGAACCGACGCCGCAGCCCACGATCGCACCGACCCCGGCACCCGGCCCGACGACGGAGCCGACGGTCGAGCCCACGATCGCACCGACCCCGGCACCGACTCCGGCACCGACCCCGGCACCGACCCCGGCACCGACGCCCGAGCCGACTGCCGCCGCCACGCCAACCCCGGAGCCGTCCGTGCCCCCCTCCCCGGACCCGACCGCGTCACCGATCGCGACTCCGGCGCCAACGCCGGCCGCGCTCACGATCGCCCAGGCACGAGCCCTCCCGGACGGAGCCGCCGCGATCGTCGTCGGGACGCTCACCACGGACCTCGGGGCGCTTGAGGACGGACGATCCGCGTTCGTCCAGGACGCCACCGCGGGGATCGCCGTCTACCTCGACGCCGCGCTGGCATCGCCGATTCCGGCCGGCACGAACGTCCGGCTCGAGGGGACGATCGACGAGCGCTACGGCGCGAAAACGCTCCGGGTCGCAATGGCCGCGATCATCGACCTCGGCCCGGGCGTGCTCCCGATGCCGGCGGCGGTTGCAACCGGCGCCATCGGCGAAGACCTCGAGGGCCGGCGCGTGACGGTCGCGGGCATTTCGAGTGGTTCGCCGACGAACTACGCCGACGGCCTGGGGATCCTCGTCGATGACGGGACGGGACCGATCCGCGTCATCGTGGGGTCCGATGCCCTCGCCGGCGTCTCCATCCCCGCCGGGACGCTCGTGCGCGTCGTCGGCCCGATCGGCCAGCGCGACAGCAGCGGCACTGGGGCGGCCGGCTACCGGATCCACGCAACCGAGCCAGGCGAGCTCGAGTTGCTGCTTCCACCGCCGACGGCGTCACCCTCGCCCACCGTCACCCCTGGTCCTACGGGGACCCCCGGCCCGACACCGATCCCGAGCCCGACGCCGAGTCCGACCCCGGCGCCGAAGCCCACGCCGTCGCCCACGCCGTCGCTGACGCCGTCCCCATCGCCGACCCCTGGTCCCGCGATCACGATCGCCGAGGCGCGGGCACGCCCGGTCGGCTCCGTCGTCACCGTCACCGGGGTCGTGACCGCCGAGGCCGGCCGGATCGGCACGCCGCCGCTCCTCGCCATCGCGGATGCGACGGGAGGAATCCTGGTTCGCGTGCCGGAGGGCGCGACGGCGCCCGGCCGAGGGAGCCGCATCACGGTCAACGGGCCGCTTGCGGCGCCGTACCGCCAGCTCGAGATCCGGCCCGCTGCCAACGGCCTTTCCCTGCTCGGCGCCGGATCCGTCCCTTCCGCGCTGTCGATCATCGCGTTGGACCTCGGCGAAGGCACCGAGGGCCGGCTCGTGTCGATCGTCGGGACACCCACGGCGGCCCCCAGGAAGAGCACGAGCGGCGATCTCACCATCGATCTCGTGGATGCGTCCGGGACCCAATTCCGGGTCCTGTCGGATGCCTCGAGCGGGATCGTTTCCGCCGACATCCGAGCGGGCACGGCCTATCGGTTCACCGGAATCGTGGGACAGCGCGCCTCGAAGAAGGGTGCGCTCGACGGCTATCGGATGTGGCCACGCGACCTCGCGGACCTCGCGGCCGTGGGCGGCGGTCCGTCCGGCGCGACGCCGGCACCCTCGGCCGGCGGGACGTCCTCGCCCGTGCTCACGATCGCTGCCGCCCGGCAGCTCGACGATGCATCGGTCAGCGTGGAGGGCGTCGTCACGGCCGGCGCCGGACTGCTCGACGCCGACGGACGGCGGATCGTCATCCAGGATGCCACCGGAGGCATCGAGGTCCTGCTGCCGTCGGACCTCCCCGCCCCGGCGCTGGGATCCCGGATCCGGGTCGACGGCACCGTCGCGCGGGCCTGGGGCGCGCCGCGCCTCCGGGCGACTACCGTCACCGTCCTCGATTCGAGCGTGGACATGGCCCCGAGGGTCCTCGGCGGCTCGCCCGGCGAGGCGGTGGAGTGGCAGCTCGTCCGGATCGCGGGGACGATCACGGACGTGACGCGGCTCGGCGATCGCTGGCGGGCGGACGTCCGCGTGGGCGGGAGTTCCGTCCTGGTGACCGGGCTGCCCGGGGCGGGAATTGCGTCCACCGCGCTCATCGAGGGCCGTGCCGTCACGATCGTCGGCATCGTGCGCCGGGCCTACCCGTCCGCGACCGATCGACGCTGGACGGTGATTCCTCGCGGCCCGTGGGACATTGCCGTGGGGCCCGCCGGCTCGAGTGCCAGCGCAGGGACCGGCGGCGACGGGCCAGGCTCGGCGTCAGCCACGGACGCCGGAAGGCCGGACCCCGCCGACCCGACGATCCTCGACATCGATCTTGCAACGCTCGGGGAGCATCTTGGCGACCTGGTCCGGGTCGGCGGCCTGGTCGTGTCGCGCACGCCCGGTGGCTTCACCCTCGACGACGGCACCGCGATCCGGGAAGTGGTCCTCCGGGGCGAGGCCGCGACGTTTCTCGAGCTCATCGACCCGGGCGACGCCGTCGGCGTCGTGGGCCGCGTGGAGGCGGGAGCGTCCGGCGAACGGATCGCTGTCTCCGATCCCTCAGGTCTGGTCCGGCTCGGCTCGCTCGGCGAGTCAGTTCCGATCGCCGCGGGCGGTGCACCTTCCGCGGGGCCGTCGCCGGCGCCGCACACAGTCGCCTCGGCCGGTCTGGCAGACCCGTTCCGGGAGCTGGATCACGGCTTGCTGGGCGTCGCCGGGCTCGCTTTCGTCTCCTTCTGCTCCCTCCTCGTGACGGTGCTGCGGCGCCGGAGGGCCCACCGTCGGCTGGCGAACGTGGTCGCCGCCCGGCTCGTCCAGCTCCGGCGGCCATCGGGATCGGCTTGACGCCCGTTTGAGCGTGCGTCTACCCTTGCCCGAGCCTCGCGCAGCGGGGCGGGCGCCACGAACGAGGAGAGTTGGGTTTGCCGAACGCGGACAGCCGCGTCGCACTCCCCATCGGGGAACGGCAGTACCACATCGATCTCGGCCCCGGTGAGCTGGCCGAGTACATCCTCCTCCCCGGCGACCCGGACCGGACTGCCCGAATCGCGACCCGCCTCGAGTCGATCGAGCTTGAGCGCCGCAACCGCGAGTTTGCCTCGGTGACCGGCCGGTACAAGGGCCTCCGTGTCTCGATCGTCTCGACCGGCATCGGCGCGGACAACGTCGAGATCGTGATTGCGGAGATGCTCGCGATCACCGAGCGGCCCACGTTCATCCGGGTCGGTTCCAGCGGCGGGCTCCAGCCCGAGACCGCGACCGGCGACCTGATCATCTCGACCGGCGCCGTCCGCCTCGAGACGACGACATCGTGGTTCGTGTCGGACGGATACCCGGCGGTGGCCGACTACGAGGCGGTCTGCGCCCTCGTCGAGGCCGCCCACCGGCTCGGCCACACATACCACCTGGGGATCACGGCCACCGCGCCCGGCTTCTACGGTGCGCAGGGACGGCCGATTCCCCAGCTTCCCATCCGATACCCTGACCTCGCAGCGGAATTGGCGCGCCAGCGCGTCATGAACTTCGAGATGGAGGCATCGGCCGTACTGGTGCTCGCGGGGCTTGCTCGTTGCCGGGCCGGCGTCGTGTGCGCGGTGTTCGCCCAGCGGACCACCGGGGACTTCCCCACCGGTGACGCCAAGCAGGCGGCGGAATCTGCCTGCGTGGAGACGGGGCTTGAAGCGCTCCGTATCCTCGCGGGCATGGACCGTCGAAAGGTCGAGGCCGGGACGGATCGCTGGCGACCGTCGCTCGGCATCTAGTCAGATCGCGACTCCGGGCGGACGCCCGGGGCGCAGGAGCCCGAGGAGGAACTGGACTCATGGCGATGGCCTACTGCGTCAAGGACAAGATGAAAGTCGAAGTCAAGGATCCGAAGCAGATCACGATGAAGAACGGCAAGGCGGCGCTGTCGGGCACGTGCCCGAAGTGCGGCACGAAGGTGTTCAGGATCGGCGGCTGACGCCCCCCGTCCTGAACCCTGAACCCCCCGTCGGTTCGCCGGCGGGGGGTTCGGCATGTCCGGCCGCCATCAGGCGCAGGGAGCGGCAATTGGGAGCCGCCGAAGGCCTCTGCTAGACTCGGCCCGTACCAAGACCGTGCTCAACCCGGGGTTCGCCCGCCGCCCAGCCGACGGCCAGGGCCCCGATGGAGGTTCCCGCACCATGTCCGTTCGCGTCGGGATCAACGGGTTCGGCCGCATCGGCCGGCAGTCCCTCAAGGCCATCCTGGAGCGCGCCTCCGGCGTTGAGGTCGTCGCCGTCAACGATCTCGTCGATACGAAGCTGAACGCGCTGCTGTTCAAGCACGACTCGACCTACGGCGCCTACCCCGGCACGGTGGACCACACGGACGACTCGCTGATCATCGACGGGCGCGAGATCAAGGTCCTGAAAGAGCGGGATCCGGCAGCGCTGCCGTGGGGCGATCTCGGCGTTGACATCGTCCTCGAGTCCACCGGCATCTTCACGGACGCGGAGAAGGCGCGCGCACACCTGACCGCCGGTGCAAAAAAAGTCGTCATCAGCGCGCCGGCAAAGGGTGAGGACATCACGATCGTCCTCGGCGTCAACGATGACCGGTACGACCCTTCGACCCACCACATCGTC
>JBKJVO010000191.1:0-9454 GCA_046717305.1 Candidatus Limnocylindrales bacterium | reverse complement strand
GGGGGGGGGGGGGCCCCCCCCACTCGGGGGGGGGGGGGGGGGGGGGCCGGGCCCCGGGGGGGGGGGGGGGGGGGGGAGGGGGCGCGGGGGGGGGGGTGGCCGCGGGCACCGGGGTCGGCGCGGGAGTCGGCACGGGAGTCGGCGCAAGGGTCGGATCGGGCGTCGGATCGGGCGTCGGCACGGGAGTCGGGCGAGGCGCGGGGCGCCTCGTGGCTCCGGGCGCGAGCGTCCGCGTCGGGGTTGGCGTCGCCTCGATGCCAGGGATCAGGCTCTGATCGACGGCCGGGCCGATCGTCTGAAGCTCGGTGTCTCCGGGCGCGCCGGTCTCGTCGAGCACGACGTTGGTCGGGATGCCCGATCCCTCATCGGACGGGTCGGCTGCCGAGCCGCCCCTGTCACCGGAGCGAGCTAGCTGAGCGACGAGCACGACGACGAGGACGGCGAACAGGAGCGCGGACGCATCCCGCCAGAGCACGAGTCGGCGGGTGCCGCTGGAGACGACCGGGTGCGCATGCTGGGTGGTCCGCCCCCGATCGGCCCGACCCAGATCCGGCGGCGCCTGGGCTGCCCCAATCCGCCAGGCGAGTTTGTCCAGCGGGATCGGTTCCTCGTCGCCGCGGGGCTCGGACCCGCCTGCGCCGCGGCGCCAGCGCATCACGACTTCGGCTCCGTCTCGTAGCTGTCGGGCTCGAGGGCTTCGCGCGGACCTCGCGTCAGAAGGAACAGGACGACACCGAACCCGACGAGCGCACCCAGGAACGCGTAGACCTGTGTCGCGGTAGACACGAACAGGGACATGACCCCAAGGCAGGCGCAGATCGCGTAGATGAGCAAGACCGTGCCCCGGTGGCCGAGACCCAGGTCCAGCAGCCGGTGATGGATATGGCCTCGATCCGGGGTGAATGGGGAGCGCCCGGCGAGCAGGCGGCGGACGATCACCCAGAACGTGTCGATGATCGGCACGCCGAGCACGAGGACGGCCACGACGACCTTCGCCGCGCCCATGATCGACAGGATCGCCAGCGTATAGCCCATGAACATGACGCCCGCCGTGCCCTGGAAGATCGAGGCCGGCTGGAAGTTGAAGCGCAGGAACCCGAGCAGACTGCCGGCGAGGACCACGCACAGGACCGCGACGAATGGCTGGGCGACCTGCGTCGTGAGGCTCAGGACTCCGAGCGTCAGCGCGGCGATGAGCGAGATGCCCGTGGACAGCCCATCGAGCCCGTCGATGAAGTTGATGCTGTTGATCATCCCCACCACCCAGACCACCGTGAACGCCATGGCGAACAGGGCGCCGAAGGCGATCGTCCCGGGGCCGAACGGGTTGTTGACCGCCTCAACTCCCACGCCGAAGGCCAGGGCGACGGCCGCGAGGGCGAGCTGACCGAGCAGTTGCCAGCGCGCGCGAAGGTCGAACAGGTCGTCGGCGGCGCCGATCGCCGCGGCGAGAGCCCCGCCGAGAAACAGGGCGAGAAGCTCGCCCGTCGCGATCGAACGGGGTGGCGGCATCGGGCTGATCTGCTCGTTGAAGACGACGAGCCCGCCACCGACCGTGAGGAAGGCAACCACGACCGCGATGCCGCCGCCCCGCGGCACGGGCAATGTATTGACCCGTCGGTGGTTGGGTGCGTCAACGATTCCGCGGCGCTGGACGAGCGCGCGAACGAGCGGCGTCAAGCCGAATGAGATGACGGCGGCGGCGAGGAAGCCCCCGATGAGCAGGGGCAGGACCGTGGCGGCGTCCTCGACGAAGGTCACGCCACCTCGTCGGGAAGTCCCGGCACCGGGAAGCGGCGGCTGATGCCGTTGACCTCGGCGACGAGCCCCACGAGCGCTTCCGCATCCTCGCGCGCGGCGATCGCCTCGGTGATGAGTCGGGCGATCGTCCGCATGTCGTCCAAGCCGAAGCCTCGAGTGGTCGCGGCCGGCGTGCCGATGCGGATCCCGGACGACGTATTCGGCGGCAGCGGGTCAAACGGGATCGCGTTCTTGTTCACGGTGATCCCGATCTCGTCGAGGATGCGCTCGGCCTCCTTGCCGGTCACGCCGAGCGGCGTGACATCGACGAGCATCAAATGGTTGTCGGTCCCTCCGGAGATGACCGTGGCCCCGCGGGTTGCCAGTTCAGCGGCCAGCAATGCCGCGTTCTCGACGGTGCGCCGCTGATCGCGCCGGAAGTCCTCGCCGGCAGCCAGGTGAAGGGCAACGGCCTTCGCGGCGATGACGTGCATGAGCGGGCCGCCCTGGACTCCGGGAAAGACCGTCCTGTCGATCTGGGCAGCGAGCGTGGCCTTGACCATCGGGAAGTCCGCCGGGTCCACGGCATCGGGGAGGTTGGTCCGACTGAAGATGAGGCCGCCACGGGGGCCGCGGAGCGTCTTGTGGGTGGTCGTCGTGACGATGTCGGCGTAGGGAAATGGACTCGGATGGACGCCCGCGGCGACGAGGCCGGCGATGTGCGCCATGTCCACGAACAGGAGGGCTCCGACGCCGTGGGCGATCGCGGCCATCCGCTCGAAGTCGAACAACCGCGGGTAGGCAGACGCGCCGGCGACCACGACCTTCGGCCGCACCTCGCGCGCCCGGGCCTCCAGCACGTCGTAATCGATCTGCTTGGTCGCCTCGTCCACGCCGTAGGCGTGGACCTCGTACAGCCGGCCCGAGAAGTTCACCGGCGAGCCGTGCGTGAGGTGACCGCCGTGGGCGAGGTTCATCCCCAGGATTCGGTCGCCCGGCACGAGGACACTGAAATAGGCGGCCATGTTCGCCTGCGCGCCCGAGTGGGGCTGGACGTTCACGTGCTCCGCACCCGGGAACAGCGCCAACGCGCGCTGTTGGGCGAGGATTTCGGCGATGTCCACGTACTCGCAGCCGCCGTAGTAGCGCTTGCCCGGCAGGCCCTCGGCATACTTGTTCGTGAGCCAGGAGCCCTGGGCTTCCATTACCGCGGCGAACGTGTAGTTCTCGCTGGCGATGAGCTCGATCTTGTCGCGCTGGCGGCGCCGCTCCTGGAGCATCGCGCCCCACAGCTCGGGATCGACGTCGGCGAGCGGTGCCCAGCCGAGCCGTTGGTCGTTCGCGACGGTCATCGTGGCGCGCCTTCCTTCCTCGGCCGCACGGCGCGGCGGGGGCTATCGTCCCACACTCGTGCGCACTCCCATCAGGGCGCTTTCCGGTCCCGGCGCGACATTGCGTCGTCGGCCAGGACCTCCCGGATTCGAGCCTCGTCGATCACGCCGGCTCGCAGGATTGACGGGGGGTCGGTCGTCAGATCCACGACGGTCGAGGCGAGCGAGCCTGGGGTCCGGCCCCCGTCGAGCACGAGGTCGACGCCGTCGCCGAGCTCCTCCACGACAGCGGCGGCGTCGATGGCGTCCGGGCGGCCGGACAGGTTGGCCGAGGTGGTCGGCAATGGACCCACGGCCGCCGCAAGGGCACGCGGGGTCGGATGATCCGGTACACGAACGCCGACGGTCGGCGTGCCGCTGGTCAGCACCGGGGGCAGTTTGGCACCCCGCTGGACCCGAAGGACGAGTGTCAGCCCCCCGGGCCAGAGCGCCGCGCCCAGGGCTGCCGCCGCGGGCGTGACCACGCCGACGGATGCTGCCTGTGCGGCATCTGCGACAAGGAGGGCGATGCCCTTCTCGGGCGGCCGCTGTTTCACGTGGAACAATCGCTCGATCCCGCCGGGAGTCGCCAACGAGACCGCGATCCCGTAGACCGTGTCGGTCGGAAGCGCGACGATCCCTCCGGCTCGCAGGACCTCGACCGCCAGCGCCCTCCCGATTTCGTCATCCGGGACGACCCGCGGTCGGCTCACTGGCCGCCGCGGCGCACGACGGCTGCCGCCTCCAGCGCCCGAACGGCCTGACCGGCCTCACGCACGCCCGACAGCGCGAGACGTTCGATGATCTCGGCCGCGCCCTCGCCGGCAAGTGGTGGCGCGACGTATCGCGCAGCATCGATGACCGCCTTCGGGGACTGCGGCATCGCGGTGCCATGGCCGACGGCGGACAGCATCTCCACGTCGTTGAGTTGGTCGCCGATCGCGAGCACCTGTCCGAGGGAAATTCCGTGGCGGCGCGCAAGCCATCGGACCGCCCGGCCCTTTGACACACCCCGGGCAACGAACTCCAGGAATCGCGGGTGGGCGACCGTGACATCCGCCCGACCGCGGAACTGCTCGCGCGCGCTGGCCAGGAGCGATGTCGGGAGCCCCGCGGGTCCCGCGGCGACGACCTTCGTGACAGGATGCGTGATCCAGTCCGCCAGGTCCGGAACACGGACGGCCCTCGTGCCGAGGAACGCGGAGTAGTCGTCCACCCCTGGGTCATCCGTCCGGATGACCAGCTGTTCGAGGTGGTTCACGTGTGGGTCCAGCCCGACCGAGCGGCTCCAGGCAACGGCGTCGCGCGCCACGTCCGCGTCGAGCGGAATGTGCCGGAGCAGTCGCCCCACGCGATCCGTGCGCACTGGCATCTCGCGGGCGAGGGCGCCCTGGTAGCCGACGACCGGATCGCGGAGCCCGAGGGCCGCCGCGAACCGCATCGCCGACGAGGTCATGCGGCCGGTTACGATCGAGACCCGGATCCCCCGGCGCACGGCGCGACTGATCGCGGCGTGGGTTCGCTCGCCAAGGGCGAGATCGTCGTCCACCAGCGTGCCGTCGATATCGAGGGCGATCATCCGGATCGGCAGCTCCGGGGCGATGGCCCGGGCTTCGAACGGCCGAGCCACGGTCTCAGCGCTCCACGCGGGCGACGCGCGGAAGCCCAGCGAGATCCCGCTCCACCGTGCAGCTCCACCGCCCGGGCAGTTCGTCCACCGCCGCCAAGATCCCAGCCTCCTGATCCGCCCCGATCTCGAGAAGCGCGGTTCCGCCGGGCCCGAGGACCTCGGGCAGGATCGCGAGGAGTCGCCGAATCACGTCGAGGCCGTCCGCCCCGCCGTCGAGCGCGTGCCGCGGCTCGAAGGACGTGGCCACGGGAAGGAGCTCCATGGCGTCGGTCCGGACATAGGGAAGGTTCGCGAGGACGAGGTCGAACGGGCGCTCGTCACCCGGGATGAGATCGGCCTCCCGGAACCGTATCCGATCCCCGACCGCGTGGCCGACCGCGTTCTCGCTGGCCAGGTCGAGGGCATCGGTCGAATCGTCGGTCGCCAGGATGTCCACCGCCTCGAGCATCCGCCTGCCGCGGAGGCGGGAGGCGAGCGCGACGGCGATCGCTCCGCTCCCGGTTCCCACGTCCGCCACCCGGATCGGCGGCGCGCCGGTCGGGCGCGGCGCCGCCGTGAGCCGTCGCCCGATCTCCAGCTCCGCGAGCTCGACGAGTCGCTCCGTCTCGGGTCGCGGAATCAGGGCGCGCTGATCAGCAGCGATGGCGACGCCGAGAAACTCCTTGACCCCACGGAGGTAGGCGACCGGCTCGCCCGCTTCGCGGCGGACGAGGGCCTCGCCAAAGCGGGCCGCCGCACTGTCGCCCACAGGTGCCTCCGAGTGGGCGATGACCGCCGTCCGATCCACGCCCAGCACGTTGGCAAGGAGCACCTCGGCGTCCAGCCGAGGGGTCGCCGAGCCTGCCGCCCGCAGCCGCTCGACGGCGTCGCGAAGGAGCGCGTCCACGGTGGCCACGGTCGGCGATTCAGCGCCCCGTGGGCGCGGTCTCGACCAACGCGGACAGCTGCTCCGCCTGATCGGTCGTGATGAGCGTGTCGATGAGCTTGTCCAGCTCCCCGTCCATCACGCGCGGCAGATTGGACAGATCCACGTTCACGCGGTGGTCCGTGATCCGGTCCTGCGGGAAGTTGTAGGTCCGGATCTTGTCGGTTCGGTCGCCGGATCCGATCATCGAGCGCCGGGCCACGGAATCAGCCTCGCGCTGCCGCCGCCGCTCGGCCTCCACGAGCCGGGCGCGCAGGACGGCCATCGCCTTCGCCTTGTTCTTGTGCTGGCTCTTCTCGTCCTGGATCTCCACGACGAGACCGGTCGGCAGGTGGGTGATCCGGACCGCGGAGTCGGTCGTGTTGACGGACTGCCCGCCGGGGCCGGACGAGCGCTTCACGTCGATCCGGAGGTCCCGCTCCTCGTCGATGTGGATCTCCGTCTCCGCCACCTCCGGCAGGACGACGACCGTGGCCGTGGAGGTGTGGATCCGCCCGGAGGATTCGGTCGCCGGCACGCGCTGGACACGATGGGTGCCGCCCTCGAACTTCAGCCGGGAGTACGCGCCGTCGCCGGAGATCTCGACGATCGCCTCCTTGATGCCGCCGATCCCGGTTTCGTGCAGGCTCATGACCTCGGCGGCCCAGCGGTGCCGCTCCGCGTACCGGAGGTACATCCGGAGGAGCTCCGCCCCGAACAACGCCGCCTCTTCGCCGCCGGCACCGGCCCGGATCTCGAGGATCACGTCACCGTCGTCGGCCGGGTCGCGTGGAAGCAGGAGCACCTTGAGCTCGTCGATGAGCCGGGCTTCGTCGGATTCGAGCCGCGCCACCTCGTCACGAGCCATCGCCCGAAGCTCCTCGTCAGAATCGGCGTCGCGCATCTCTCGGGCGCCGTCGAGCTCCGCCTTCGTCTCACCGAGCCGCCGGTATGCCTCGACCACGGGCTCCAGCCGTGCGAGCTCGCGCCCGAGCCGGCGGAGTGCGTCAGGGTCCGCGCTCGTCTCGGGGAGCGTGAGCTGGCGCTGGACGTCGTCGTACTGCCGGGCGACCTCCGCGAGCTTCGCCTCGAGGCCGCTCATGCCGTCGCGGCGGCGGGGCTCACGGGATCGAGCGGCGCCCGCTCGGGCAGCTCCGAGCCCTCAGGGACGGCCTCGCCGTCCGCCTCGAGGGCCTGCTGTATGGAGACGATGGCGACCTCGATCTGCGCGTCGGTCGGCTGCTTCGTCGTGATCATCTGAACGAGGATTCCGGGCCACATGATCACTCGAATGATCGGATTCGCCCGATTCCGCGCCCCGAAGCGGAGGACCTCGTAGCCCACGGCCGCGAGGACCGGAATGAGCAGGATCCGGCTCCCGATCATGACCGCGGGCTCCTGCCGTCCGACCAGGCTGAAGGCGACGATCGACAGGGCGATCAGGACGACGAGGAATTCCGTCCCGCAGCGTGGGTGGGCGGTCGGGTGGCGCCGGACGTTGGCCGTGGTCAGTGGATTGCCGGCCTCCAGGGCGTGAATCGTCATGTGCTCGGCGCCGTGGTACTGGAAGACGCGGCGGATCTCGGCCGTGCGCGAGATCAGGTAGAGGTACCCGAGAAAGATCGCGACGCGGACCAGGCCCTCAACGAGGTGCTGGACGAAGCCCTGCTCGATGTTCGCGGTCGTCACGCTCGCGATGAACAGGGGGAGCAGGAAGAAGACACCGATCGCCAGGGCAAAGGTCAGCCCGAGCATCAACGCGACGGAGCCCTTTCCGAGCTGGATGTCGTCCTCCTCCGCCTGGATGTTCGCGCTGCGGATGAGCCAGCGGGTGCCCACGACGAGGGTCTCGTACAGGACGATGAGGCCGCGGACAAGTGGAGCCGTCGCGAGGCGCCAGCCGTGCGGTCCGCTGTTCAGGGGCTCGGATGCCCACACGATGCGACCGTCCGGGTGCCGGAACGCGACCGCGATCGCATCGCGCCCGCGCATGAGAACGCCCTCGATGAGGGCCTGACCGCCGTAGCTGAACCGTGCCATGGAGGGAAGTCTACCGGCGCGGGCCCCGAAATCACGAAGGCGGGCCTTCGGGCCCGCCCTTCGGAAGGATCTGCCGCGGATGCGCGGTGCGCGATCCAGGTTCTGTCCGGTCCTATCCGGCGCGGACCTGCCGCTCAAGTCGCTTCTGGAAGCGCTCCACCTGACCGGCCGTGTCGATGATCGTCTGCTTGCCCGTGTAGAACGGGTGGCAGTTGCCGCACACGTCGACGCGAAGCTCGGTCCGGGTGGAACCCACCGTCCACTCGGTCCCGCAGGACCCGCAATGGACCGTGGCCTGGTGGTACTTGGGATGGATGTCTGACTTCACGGATGGTCTCCTCGACGCCGTCCGTGCGGGGTCACGTTGCCCCGCCGGTGGTCGCCGCTGTGGCGTGTCTCGATCAGGCCTCGGCCGCGACTGCAGCCTCGACGGGGATGACACGGACGCGCTTCTTGCTCTTGGTCGCGAACTCGAACTTGACCTTGCCGGGCACGGTCGCGAAGACCGTGTAGTCGTCGCCCAGGCCAGTCCCCTTGCCGGCCAGGAAGGTCATGCCGCGCTGGCGCACGATGATCGCGCCCGCCGGAACCAGCTGGCCGTCTCCGGCCTTGATTCCGAGCCGCTGCCCGACGCTGTCGCGGCCGTTCTTGGATGTCCCGCCCGCCTTCTTGTGAGCCATCTCAGCTACTCGTCCTTCTTCACTGCGTGAGCTCGCTTCGGCTTCTCGGCGGGGGCCCCGTCCTTCACCGCTGAGGCCTTGGCGGCCTTGGGCTTCGTGGTCTTCGTGGTCTTCGCAGCGGCCTCGGCCTTCGGGGCTGCCTTGGGGGCTGCCTTTGCCGGCTTCGCTGCCGTTGCCGGCTTCGCTGCCTTGGGAGTCGCGGCGGCCTTCGCGGCCTTCGCGGGCTTCGCTGAACTGGGGGTCGCAGCGGCCTTCGCGGCTGGCTTTGCCGGCTTCGATGCCTTGGGAGTCGCGGCGGCCTTCACGGGCTTCTCGGGCTTCTCGACCTTCGGGGCCACAGGATTGAGCTTCGCGGCGAGGGCCGCGTCCGCCTCGGCCTGGCGCCGGGCCGCGGCCTCGAGTCGCTGACGCTCGGTGAGCTTCGCCTCGACCGCCTTTGCCGCATCTGCGGCGGCGCTCCGGCCGTCGAGCACGATGTCGCTGATCCGGAGGATCGTCAACTCCTGCCGATGGCCCTTCTTCACGCGGCTGCGTGCCTTGGGGCGGTACTTGAAGCTGATCACCTTCTCGCCACGAGCCTGACGCACGACATGAGCCGCAACGGAGGCGTTCTGAACGAGGGGCCTGCCGACCGCGGCCGTCTCGCCGTCGGCCACGAGGAGCACCCGATCCAGGGTGATCGCGTCGCCCGGGGCGACGTCGAGAAGCTCCACCTCGAGCTCCGTGCCGACCTCGACGCGGTACTGCTTCCCGCCGGTCTCAATGACTGCGTACATGGATCCTCTGCGGACGTGGCTGGCGGTCGCGCGGCTGATACGACCGCGGCCTGAGACAGGGATGGGCACCCCGATGTGGTCGAGGCGCGAACAGGGAGTGTACGGCGAGCGCCGCGGGAGCGTCAATCGAGGCCCCCGCCGGGTGTCCTCGGCCAGTGAAAGTGTCACCCCGTAAGCGGCCAGTGATTTTGTCACCCTCGATCTCATGGAGAAGAGGGAGACAATCGCCTTGGATGGCCGCACGCAGCAGCGCCTCTACGTCCTCAACCACATCCTCGCGGGTGAACTGACCGCCGATGAGGCGGGTCGGGTCC
>JBKJVO010000190.1:0-2531 GCA_046717305.1 Candidatus Limnocylindrales bacterium | reverse complement strand
GTCCGTGTCCACGTCCGTGAAGTCGTAGTAGCGGCGCACCGTCTGGAGCTGGTCCAGGGTGTCTCCGAGCGGGCGGTAGTCCCACAGGCGGGCGTTGGCAAAGGTCGCGGATTCGGCCTCGATCTGGGCCCGGGTCAGCTCCTTGTCGCCCTGATAGCGTCGCTCCTCCCAGCCGTCGATGTTGAACGCACGCCGAGTCATCGCGATGTTGTTGACGATGTACGGCTCCTCGCGCTGGAACTGGTTCGGCAGCACGCTCAGTCGCTGGATGGCCTCCGGATAGATCCGTCCGACCACGAGCGAGGCGAGGAACCACGTGACAACGGTGACGCCGAGCGGCCACGTCCAGCGCGTGAACGCACCGCCCACGAGGAACGCGGCGGCGAATGCGGACAGCGCCGTCAGCAGGTCGTACGCGAGGAACTGGGCGTTCTGGTCCGTGTAGCTCACGCCCGTCGCGATGCCGCGGTCCGAGTAGACCAGCTCGAACTTGTCCAGCTGGTAGCCGAAGGCGACGGACAGGAGATACAGCCCGGCGAGGACCGCGAGGTGGACCCGGACCGGCGTCGAGAAGGACAGCCCACGCTGCGGCGCGCCGGCGAGATAGCGACCGAAGGCGACGATAAGCCCGCCGAGAACGATCGCGTTGAAGATCGACTGGATCGAGCGGAGGAACGGGAGGTCGAACAGGAACCACGAGATGTCGCGGCCGAAGATCGGGTCCACTGCGATCGCGCCGGACGGATCGAAGGGCACCCGGTTCAGCCAGAGCAGGACCGTCTGCCAGTTGGCGCCGGCCGCGGCGCCAATGAGGATCGCACCGGCGATCGACAGGGCGGCGAGGACGATGCTCGCGGTCGGGGTCAGGTCCGGAATGGACTCGGCACTGACCGTGATGGGCCGCGCTGCCTGATCGCGTGGGTTGCGCGGATCCCGTGTCCCGACAATTCCCGCCTCGCTCAGTCGTTCGAACAGGTCTCGGAACGTGCCCGGGATGCCATCCGGCGGCGGCGCGAGCCGGCGAGCGAGCCACAGGTTGCCGAGGAAGACGATGAGGGCGAGCACGGTGACCCCGGCGAACAGCCCGGCGCCCGCACCGATTCGCGTCCAGAAGACGCCGTCGAAGCCGACACTCCGGTACCAGATGGCGTCCGTCCAGAACTCCAGGACCCCGGCGCCGAACACGAGAACGAGGGCCAGGAGCGCGCCCACGACCCAGAGCCGGCTCGTTGGCGCGCCGACATTCGGACCGCGAAGGGGACGCGCGGCGCCGGCATGGCGCGGACCGCCGAAGTCTGGCCGGACCGGACCGGGCGGTTCGTCGTCGTCGTGCATTGGCGAAGTCTACGCCCGGGCGGGCCGGCGAGCCCCGAGGCCCTCGACGGAACGGCGGAACGCGGTCAGAACCTCGGCGGCGAGCTGGTTCGGGAGCATGGTCGCCGCGCGGGCGGGCTCCCAGCGGAACCCAGCGCGGATCGCCAGCGGACAGCGCCACGGCCGGTCCGGCTCGTCCGGCGGAGCCACCAACCCGAGGCGGATGGAAAGCCGGCCCGCATCCTCGAGGATGAGGCCGGACAGGCCGCCGGAGAACGCCGGTCCCAGGCGCGCCAGCGGCGGCTCCGGCGGCGGCCCGGCTGGCGGTGCCACGTCTCGGAAGGCGACGATGCCGTCGTCGTCACGGACCCACAGGACGCTCAACCACCAGTCGTCCGGGCCGGTCGTCGGCCGGCCCATCCCGGCGTGAAGCACGCGATCCCCGATGCGGAGCTCCTGCTCACGCAGGAATGAGGGGCCGGGCGGAGGGAGGCGATCGGGCACTCACCGGAGGATATCCGGCCGGGCGATCAGCCGTCGCGGGGCTGTTCCTCCGGTTCGGCGCCGATCCAGGTCTCGACATCATCGGCAGCTGGCTCGTCGCCGGCGTCGTCGCCAGAGTCCGCGCCGGCCTCGACCGCATCTGCGGCGAGCGCGGCGGCCTCCGCCTGACGACCCAGCACCTCCGCCTCGAGGGCGGCGAGCTCAAGGCGGAGCATCTCGCGGCGGACGTCTTCGGGTGGGGGTGCGTACGTCTCGGGCGGTTCGGTCGGCTTGTCGACCTGGTACTCGCCGGCGAGCCAGCCCATCAGGCCGCGTGAACGCTGAGCCGGCGCCCGGGATCGGAGGATCGCCTCATGGTCGATCCGGGTGACACCGGGGACCTCGGACCCGTCGGACTCGCGGAGCGCGGCCCCGCACGAGGGGCAGCGCTCCTCCGTGGGGCCCGAGAGTTCCGCCGAACACCACGGACAGACATGGGCAGGGTCCGACACCGGTCCTCCTCCGGACAGCTGCTGCTCCGCCATGCGGGCAACTGTAGCGCCCGCGCGGCCCGCGGGAATAGCCCCATCGTCACCCGGCGGCTGGCCCCTTCTCCCCTTCGCCCCTCCGCCGCAGCCCCCGCCATCAAAATTGGGATTGGGACCCGCGCAAAGGCCCCGCAACTGCCGACCTCACGCACCGACGAGCGCGCGGCACCGCTCCGTGAACGGCTC
>JBKJVO010000189.1:0-23457 GCA_046717305.1 Candidatus Limnocylindrales bacterium | reverse complement strand
GTCGAGCCCGGTGCAGGACCGCTCGTGGACCCGGAGCCCGATGGGCTGTCCGATGGGCTGGCGGAGGGCGTCACCTGCGCCGCGGGCGAAGGCAGCGGGTCTGTCGGTCGTGCCCTGGGCGCCGGTGTCGGTGCGGGCGTTGATGTCGGAGCTGCCGTCGGAGCTGCCGTCGGAGCTGCCGTCGGCTCGGGGGTCGGCGGCGGTGTCGGCACAGGTATGGGTGTGGACTCCGGAGGCGCCGGTGTCGGTGGCGGCGGCGCCTGGTCAACCTGGACCGAGCCTGCATCAAGCGCGTCCACGAACCGTTCGGCGTCGCGCGCCTCGAACCGGACGGCGTGGCTGCCGGCCGGGAGCGCGGTCGTGACCGTGAAGACCACGCCGGCCTTCCAGTTTGTCCCCGTCCCGACCATCGGGTATGTCGTTCCGGCGACCGCGACGCGAACGTACTCAGGCGGGAGCGTGCTCACGTTTCGATACGTGACGGTGAAGGTGATCGGGGTCGCACTGTCGGTCGTCCGGGGATCTACGACCGGCGATTCGAGCTTCGTCGGCCCCATCGGCGCTCCGAGCACGGGCAGGCCAAGGGCCAGGAGCAGCACCAGCGCCCCGAATGCGGATGCGAGCAGCTCGCGGGACCGTCGGGCAGGCGCTCGAACTTGAAAGATGCCCACGCGGATGGTTACCTCGGCACGGGCGCGGGTCGCCCGTCGTCGGGTGGAGCATGGCCGCCTGCCGGGTGCCGTTCAATGGTACGTGGGTCCCCCCGACCCCTGACCCCTGCGGCGAGTCGGCGACCCCCCCAGATCGTGCTCGCGTCCGGTCCGGTGGGGTCCGCTGTGCCTGATGGCCCTCTCGTCCGCCGTCGTCCAGCCGAACGGCCCATTCCCTTCCGCGCGCGGTTGGCCCAGGATGAGCGGCATGCAGGTGATCGCCGCCCAGCACCCTGTCGCCGGCCTCCCCGGCCGGCTCGACGTCGCTCGTGCATTCATGGTCGGGACGGTGCTCATCGCGGGGGCGACGATCCTGGGCTACCTGATCTTCGGGACGGAGTTCCTCGGGCGGTTCACTCCGGCTGGGCGGGCCTCCATCCCTCAGCTGGTGGTCGGCGCGCTCGCCTGGACGTTTGCGCTGACGGCACCGGCGGGATTCGGACTCGTGGGTCTCATCCGCTTCGGTTCCGGCATCGAGCGCATCTCCGCCCGGCGCCGCCGGCCCACACCCGCCGTCCGTGCCGCGCACTCCCTGGCAGACGACCACGTCGTGGCGACCAGGGTCCGTCTGCCGGATGGGAGCCGAGTCGTGCCGGAGCTCGTCATCGGGCCGTTCGGGGCCGCCGTCATCGAGGAGCTGCCGCCGGCCGGCGCCGTCGTCTCGCGCGGTCCACGAAGTTGGGAGGTCCGCGTCACGGATGGACGCGTCCACATGATTGACCACCCTCTCGAGCGTGCGACCCGCGACGCCGAGCGCGTCCGGACATGGTTCGCCGGTGATGATTCGGACCATGTGGTAAAGGTCTACGCGGCGGTCGTCGGGACCGATGCCTCCGTGGAGCGAACCCCGTCCTGCGCCTACATCACGCCGGAACAGGTTGCTCCCTGGTTGGAATCCCTGCCGCCGCAGCGATCGTTCGACGCGAACGGGCGCGACCGGGTCATCCGGATGGTCCGCTCGACCATCTGATCGCGACCCCCACGTTCCGGGGAGACACGCAAGCGTCCGTGGATCGGCTGCCCGTTACTGCTGGTAGGGGAGCCTGGATTCGAACCAGGGACCGGCCGTGTATAAGACGGCTGCTCTCACCGCTGAGCTACTCCCCCGCCCCGATGCTACACCGGTGCGGGAGTCGCTCCCAGCCTCGGAGGCACCTGTCAGGGCCGCAGACCGCGGAGGCGATCGGCGAACGAGCGGATCGAGAACGCCCCCGGTCGCAGGGTCGCCAGTGGGGCCGGCGCTGCCGGTACTCGACCGCCGGGCGTCGCCGGCACGCGGCCGTCCGACTCGGGCAGCATCGCGAGGAACTGCTGGTCCTCCTCCGTCATCTCGGCGACGAGCGGAAGGTCGTCCGGCCCGATCGGACGGGGCAGCTGGGCCACCGGGACCGTCGGCCGCGCGTAGGCCGGGGCGCCGTAGAGCCTGGGGAGTGCGACGTGGATTTGTTCGTCCATGGACTCGAGATGCACTCTCCGCCTTGACCGCCGGTCAGCTGCCCGGCGGAACGCGGACACCATAGCGCCTGCACCCGTGCCCCGCCAGCCGTTCCGGTCCCCCAACGTCCAGCCGGTGGTGCGCCGGCGCGCCAGGCCGGGCGCGGTGGATCAAGCAAGGAGCGGCTTGAGCACCTGGCTGACCACGACGAGCACGAGGTAGGCGATCGGCGCCGCCGCGAACAGCCCGAGCGCCGCGCTCCACGCCGTTCGCGTGACGCGGTCCCCGGCCCCGCGCGGCAACGGCACGATCAGGAACGTGATCAGGCTGCCGAGGCTCATCACGAGGATGACGTCCAGGGCGACGAACAGCGCGCGGAGGTCGCCGCCCGGCAGTCGCGCCCCACGGGTCAGCGCCACGTCGTACACGAGATACATTGCGCCGAGGACGACGGCCACGGCGACGTTCGCGGCGACCGCCCGGACGACCGGCCGCGGGGCGTTGCGGAACTGCCGCCATCGGACCTCCCACCACGAACGCCGCGGCGGCCCGGCCGTCACGCCGCCCATGTCCGGCGCTGCCGGTCATGCGTTGCCGGTGTCATCCGTGGCCCGTCATGCGTGGCCCGTCACGCGTCGCCGAGGATCGAGAGCGTTCGGCGCCGCGGGAGCGTCGCCGGCGTGTACGCGGCAATCAGCCGGACGGCTCCGACGAACCGGTCGAGCTCATCCTCCGACGTGAAGAAGCCGACGCTGATCCGAAGCGCATCCAGCAGCGGGATCGTCCGGGCGATCGCGAAGACCCGGGCGCCCAGCTCGTCAAGGGCCTCCTGCGGCGCCCAGCCGCCGATTCGGAACGTGACGAGCGTGGCCATCCGGTCCCGCGGGGTCACGAGCTCCACGCCGGGGATCGCGGCGAGGGCGTCCGCGGCACGGCGCGCCATCGCCGGTCCTCGGCGGTGAACGTACTCGAGGCCGACGAACATGGACAGCCAGCCGATGGCGCGAGCCATGCCCACGACCGATGGGCGATGCCAGTTCGACCCCTCGAACCGGCGCGCATCCGGGTGCCACGCCGCCCCGCCGCGCGAGTCGTATGAGGCGAGCGAGAAATGGCCGGCGAACGACGGCCGGATCCGCTCCCACGCCCCACGATCGACCCACAGCGCGCCCATCCCCTCCGGTCCGAGGAGCCACTTCTGCGCGGGCACTGAGTAGGCGTCCGCGCCGAGCTCGCGCACGGAAACGGGGATCGCGCCGGCGGCCTGCGCCCCATCCACGACGACGAGCGCGCCGCGGTTCCGGGCCAGCGCTGCAATCCTGGCGACCGGCAGGACCGCACCGGTGGACCATAGTACGTGGGACACCGAGACCAGGCGCGTCGCGGGCGCGATCGCGTCGTCGAGGGCGGCGAGAGTCGCCTCGTCGTCAGAGCCGTCGCCGACCTCGGCGAACGCGAGCTCCACGCCGAGCCGGTCGCGAAGAGCGTAGAGCGGGGCCAGCGCGCCGGCGTGCTCCTGCGTCGTCGTCACGGCGCGATCGCCTGCCCGCCAGTCAAGGCCCCAGGTGGCGAGATTCAGCGCGTCCGTCGTCGAGTGGGTGAGCCCCACCTCGTCGAGATCGGCGCCTATCACCGCGGCGACCCCGGCCCGGGCCTCCGCCATCCGCTCGAGCGAGCCGAGGTAGTAGTCGACGTGGGCGCGCCCGATGTCGCGTTCGTAGGCCTCCATCTCGGCCATCGCGGCGGCGACCTCGGCTGGCATAGGTCCCACGGACCCGGTGTTGAGGTGGATCCCGGAGGCCAGCGCAGGAAGCGCGGCGCGGACCGCGGCGAGCTTGTCCGCGTCCGTCATGAAGGGCGAGACCACAGCCGTATCATACCGGCGATGTCCCGCCCATCCGCCCGGTGATGCCGCCCGTGAGCGCTTTCGCGCGTCCGGAGCTCGTGGCCACGCCGGACTGGCTGGCGGACCAGCTGGGGCGGCCGGAACTCCGGATCCTGGACGTCCGGTGGCGGCCGGACGGCACCGGCCCCGCGATCTTCGCTGCCGGGCACATCCCGGGCGCGGCGCACGTGGATTGGCGCGAGGAACTGATCGACGCCGAGAACGGCGAAGCGGGCCCGGGCCTCCGGCTCGTCGGCCCGGACCGCATCGCCGCCGTCATGGCCCGCGCGGGGATCGGCGACGGCACGAGCCTTGTGATCTACGACGACACCCTCTCCCTGTACGCGGCCCGGACGTGGTGGAGCCTTCGGGCCTACGGGTACGAGTCGGCCCGGATCCTGGACGGCGGCCTGCCCGCCTGGATCGGCGAGGGGCGCCCCCTCTCGAATGCCAGCTACCCGCAGGCGACGGCCGTCTTCACGCCCCGGGCGAACCCCCGGCTCCGCCTGACCACGGCCGACGTCCGGGCGCTCCTCGGCTCGCCGGACGTGCTCCTCATCGACGCTCGAGCCGCGGCGGAATACCGCGGCCTGGAGGGCAACTCGAGACGGCTCGGGCACATCCCGGGCGCCATCAACGTTGCGGTCGGCGCGATGCACCTGCCAGGCTCGCAGCGGCTGCGCGACGGCTCGGAACTCCGGGGGATGCTCCTCAAGGCGAACATTCCACGGGGCAGGAGGATCATCACGTACGACGGAGCCGGCGTGGCCGCCGCGAAGCTCGCGTTCGTGCTTGCGCTCCTCGGCTACGAGGACGTCGCCGTCTACGACGGCGGCTGGTCCGAGTGGGGCGACCGGCTGGACCTCCCGGTCGATCGCTGAGCCCGGTCGCCGGGAGCGCCCCGCCGGGCCGGCCAGCTTGGGCGGACCGAAACAGGTCAGTCCTCGCTCGGCCGATCCTCGGTCGCAGCCTCGTACGGCGACAGGATCTGTGCTCGCGCGTGATTGACCGCGACCATGGGCGCGGACCGTGACGGCTCGCCGACGATCTCGGACCCGTACGTCGCGTCCGTGATCGGGATGAACCGGCCCGTCAACTCCTGGAGCGCCTCGCGAAGGTTGCGCTCCGGAAGGAGATGGACCCGTCCCACGACCTCGAACGGCGGGATGCTGATGAGCGCCGTCTCGGAAACCTTTGGCGTCCGGAGCTCCGGGACCGTTGTGACGTCGGTGTCGGCGACCGCGAAGAGCACGGCCGCCAGGTTCACTTGTGCGAACGGCGCGCGACGCACCGCCCCTCGGCCCCCGAACCGTTCGAACGTCGCGTCCGTGAGGACGAGGAAGTCCTCCTCCGCGTGGTTCAGGATGTCGGACAGCCGCCGCTGGCGGGTCGTGAGCAGACCGCGGACGACGTAGGCGTCCGTATACATCGTCAGCGCGACGCGCAGCTCCTCGCCGCCCCAGCCTGTCAGCACGGTCTCAGTCTAGCGCCCGCTCGGCGGGTCGCCGCCCGGTTCCAGCCGATCCGCGACGTTCCCGTGGACGGGATGCACCACCGCCGTCCGCGCGCCGGCCGTCATCAGCCGCTCGGCGCCGGGCTGGAGCTCGTGGAACAGGCGCTCCACCGTCGCAACGGTGTCCGCCTGCGATGCCGGCTTGTCGTGGCGCAGTCGCGCGATCCGTGGAAATCGAAGCGCGAACCCGGATTTGTGGCGAGCGGAGCGGAGGATGACGTCGAAGGCGACCTCCACGACGACGGTCGGCTCCACGACCCGGTAGCGACCATGGTGGCTGACGGTGTGGTCCTCGAACCAGCGGGTCATCTCTGCGATCTCCGCGTCGGTCAGCCCGCTGTACGCCTTGCCGATCGTGACCAGGCGGTCGTGGGCCTCATCGCGGACCGCGAATGTGTAGTCGGACAGCACCCCGTGGCGTTTGCCGTGGCCGACCTCGACCCCCACGACGACGCAGTCGATCGTCGCGAGCGCCTTCTTCATCTTCAGCCAGCCGTACCCTCGTCGACCCGGCGAGTACGGACTCTTGGGGTCCTTCACCATCAGGCCCTCGTTCCGGCGGGCCCTGGCTTCGATGAACGAGGCCTCCAGCGCTTCGGTGGAGTCGGCGCTGGCGAGGTGTGACAGGGCGAATGCACCGCCGGCCTCCGCGAACGGCAGGTCCAGCGCGGCGAGGAGGCGGCGACGCTCCTCCAGCGGCAGGTCCAGGGTCGCCTGGATGGGCACGTCCCCACCGGGGCCCAGGCCCAGGACGTCGAACGCGACGAACACCACCGGTACCTCCGCGAGGAGCTGGGCCGGCGGCGTCTTCCGGCCGAGTCGAGCCTGGAGCGCAACGAATGGGAGGACCACCCCGTCCCGGACACCCAGGAGTTCGCCGTCCAGGATCCCGTCCCACCCCAGCGCCACGGCCGACGCGACGACCTCCGGATACCCGGTGGTCACGTCATGAAGATCCCGGGAATAGAGGCGGACGTCGCGGCCGCGTTTGTGGAGCTGCGCCCGAATGCCGTCGTACTTGTCCTCCACCCAGACGACCTCGCCCAGGCGCCGGACGATCTCGGCCGCATCCTCGGCGGGCGAGGCGAGCATGAACTTCAACGGGTGGAAGAGCGTCAGCCCGGCCGTTGCGAGCGCGTCGTCCCGGGCAAGGCTGGCCGTCCGTCCGATGTCCCCGGTGAGCATGCCGGCGCGCTTCACTGCGTCGATCGGGCGGTCGAACGCCTTCGCGAGTGCAGCCTCCACGAGCCCCTCCCGAAGCCCGATCCGAAGGTCGCCGGAGAGCACCTTGACGATGCCCTTTGCCGTCCGCGGATCACACCCCGCGAGCAGCGATTGGAAGATCGCGGCCTTGGCCGCCGGTCCGGAGACGGTCTCGATCGCGGCGAAGGCCGTCGCGACCTCGCCCAGGGTCGGGGAACTGGCCGCGGCCGGGTCGTGCCCGGCCCAGGACAGGACATCCTCGACCGCCAGACCGAGGTCGGAGAAGCGATCGTAGGCGGCCGCGAGCGCCTCGCGATCGACCCCGGCGACCGCGCCGATCGCAGTCGCCATCGTCGCCCAGCCGAGGCCCGTGGCGCGCTGATCCGTCTCCGGGAACGCCCTTCCGGTCAGGAACACCGCGGCTATCGGAAGGTCCGCGGGAGCCAGGGCCCGGAAGTACTCGGCGAGCAGGCCGGTCTTCTCGGAGGTCCGCGTGGTGGCGGCGACGCGCTCGGCGAGCTCGCTCCAGCGGCGCATGGCGGCGATGGTATACCGTGCCCCCGTGGCTGGCCGATCCTGGTTTCCGGCATCGCTGGAGGGCCGTTCGGTCGTGCTCCGAAGGCACGTCCCGGAGAACCGCGAGGCGTTCCAACGCTGGTACCGCGATGCGGAGGTCGCCCGCCTCGCCCGGTACCAGGAGGGCCCGATGGCGGTCGAGGAGATCGACCGGTTCTTCCAGACACGGGCGCTCGGCACAGAGTCGATGGCGATGGCGATTCACGTCCGTGGGACGGACCGGCTTATCGGCACCTGCGCCTTCAGCCAGCTCGACGGCGACAATGGCTCCACGCTCTACCACGTCACCGTGGGCGAGAAGGACGCCTGGGGCCGCGGCCACGGGACGGACGCGACACGGCTCATGGTGGACCACGCGTTCGGGACGCTGGGGCTGCACCGGATCTCGCTCTCGGTGTTCGAATTCAACGAGCGCGCCATCCGGTCGTACGCCGCGTGCGGGTTCGTCGTGGAGGGACGCGCCCGACAGGCGATCTGGCGGGACGGCCGGTGGTGGGACGAGCTGTCGATGAGCATCCTGGAGTCCGAGTGGCGACGGCGGCGCGATGCCGATGGCGAAGGCGATGGCGACGGCGGGCTTGACGCCGGCGAGCCGCCGGACGCGGGACGGCGCAGGACGGACGAGCCCGCGCAGCGAGGGATCGCGGCAAGGCTGCTGGGAAGATGACGATGACATCCACGGGACCTGCCGCGGACGCGGCGAGGACGGCGTTTCGAGCGCTGATGGACGCGAAGGGCCACGCGGTCGAGAACGCGCGGGAGGCGGTCGCGGGCCTCGAGGCAGCCATTGCCGCCGGTGCGCTCGTGCGCACTCCGCTCCTCGACCAGATGCTGGGCGACCTGATGGTCGCGCTGGAGCAGGAGGAGGGCCAGAAGCTCGGCGGCAAGAGCGCCGAGGCCGCCCGCTTCATCTTCCGGGCCATCTCCCGTGAGCTCGAGAACGCGTGACGTCCCACTCCCTGCGCGCCGCGTCCCTGCGCGACGCGACCGGCCGGGGCCCGAATTCTCCCGAATGCTCACCCGGTGAGCCGTAGATTGCGGCGGCGGTCCACTCCGGGCTCGATCGCCCACGATTGATGCCTGTGGCCGCATATTTCCGCCGGAATCGGCCGACCCGCGGGCAGAAGATGCCTCCGCGACCGGCCGCATACCAGCGATTCGCTGGATAGTGCTCGCACCGTGAGCATTCGGGAAGTTCCCGGGCCGGGCCGCCGGGCCGCGCGGCCGGGGTGACGACGGACAGCTCAGCACAGGAAGGGACCCCTCGTGTCCGATACCACCGACGCCGTAACCGCCCCGGATCTGGATGCCGCCGCCCACCGGCGCCTCGGGGTGGATCTGTTCAACCATGTCTGGTCGCTCATCGACAAGCCGGACCGGGCGCCCGCCGAGACGGACGACATGATCCACGCCGCGCACGCATCGCGACACCACTGGTCCAAAGCCGGGACGACCGTGAATCTCGGCCGAGGCGAATGGCAGATCGCGCGCGTCTATTCGATCCTCGGCCGGGCGGAGCCGGCAAACTGGCACGCGCAGCGCTGCCTGGCCTACGTCGAGGCGGCGGTCGCTGCCGGCGAGGCAGAGGACTGGGACATGGCTGCGGCCCAGGAGGCGATCGCGCGCGCCGCGGCGGTCGCCGGCGACCGAGCGGCGGCCCTCGAATGGCGCGATCGGGCACGCGCGCCGCTGGCCGCCGTCGCGGATCCCGCCGACCGCGAGCACATCGAAGGGGACCTGGCCACCCTCCCGCTCTGACGAGCCGCCAAGTCCGGATCAGCCCGCGGCGTCGTTCGACCCGCGGGGCGATACTGGGACCCAGTCCACCCGCACGACGGAGCGCAGCCCCGCATGACCGATTTCCGACTCGGAATCCTCCTGTGGAGCCAGGCGACGACCTGGCCGGAGATGCTCGACGCCGCGCGACGCGTGGACCGGCTGGGCTACGACCACCTGTGGACGTGGGATCACGTCCACGCGATCATGGGCGATCCCCTCCAGCCCATCTACGAGGGCTACGTCGTCCTCGGAGCGTGGGCGACGGCGACCGAGCGGACGAAGCTGGGGCTGCTCGTTGGTGCGAACACCTTCCGAAACCCGGGCATCGTCGCCAAGGCCGTGACGACCATCGATCACACGAGCGGCGGCCGGGCGATCCTGGGGATCGGCGGGGCGTGGTTCGAGTACGAGCACAAGGCTCACGGGATCGAGTTCGGGACCGGCTTCGGCCAGCGGCTCGATTGGCTGGACGAATCCACGACGGCGATCCGCGCCCTCCTCGATGGCGGCGTCGTCACCTCCCACCCGGGCGGCCGATACGCCTTCCGCGAGCTCGAGCAGCAGCCCTTGCCCGTCCAGGCGCACCTTCCGATCATGATCGGCGGCGGCGGGGAGAAGAAGACGCTCCGGACGGTCGCGAAGCTCGCCGACTACTGGAATGTCGCCGGCGCGCCGGACGTTCTGGCTCGGAAGAACGCGATCCTCGGCGAGCATTGCGCGGCGGTGGGGCGCGACCCGGCCTCGATCGTCCGCACCTCGAACAGCTGGATTGTCATTCGCGACTCCAGGGCGGAGGCGGAGCGGGTCTGGGCGGAATCGATGGCCCGCAATCGCTCGGACCTCCTGGCAGGCAACCGGTACCGGATGTTCTTCGGGCCGCCCGCGCTCGTGGCGGAGAAGCTCCTTGAGCACGTCGCGGCCGGCTTCGACTCCACGATCGTGGAGCTCCCGGCGCCATACGACGTCGAGACGCTCGAGCGCCTCATCGGCGAGGTGAAGCCGCTCGTGGATCGCGGCTGACCCGGAAGGCGCCGCCTTGACCAGCATCACCGTGACCACCCCGCGCGCCGCCACGGTGACGTTCGAGCACGTCACGAAGCGATACGCGGGCACCGGCACCGGGCTTCCCGGCGCCGTGGACGATCTCTCCCTCGAGGTCCCAGCCGGGAAGATCTGCGTCCTCGTCGGGCCGTCAGGCTGCGGCAAGACCACGAGCCTGAAGATGGTGAACCGGCTCATCGAGCCGACGAGCGGCCGGATCCTCATCGACGGCAAGGATGCGGCCGCCCGCGAGGTCACCGAGCTCCGGCGCTCGATCGGCTACGTGATCCAGCAGGTTGGACTCTTCCCGCATCACACCGTCGGCGAGAACGTCGCGACCGTGCCGCTCCTTCTCGGCTGGGCGGAGGACCGTCGGCGCGCGCGCGGCGAGGAGTTGCTTGCGCTCGTGGGCCTGGACCCCGTGACCTATCGGGACCGCTACCCGGCTCAGCTCTCGGGCGGTGAACGCCAGCGCGTCGGCGTCGCGCGTGCTCTCGCGGCCGATCCCCCGTTGCTGCTCATGGACGAGCCGTTCGGGGCAGTCGATCCCATCGTGCGGGAACGCCTTCAGAACGAGCTCCTCCGCCTCCAGGCGAGCCTGGCGAAGACGATCCTGTTCGTCACCCACGACATCGACGAGGCGATCAAGATGGGCGACCTCGTGGCGGTCCTGGAGGTCGGCGGCCGGCTGGCGCAGTTCGGGACACCCGAGGAGATTTTGTCCAACCCGGCATCGGCGTTCGTCGCCCGGTTCGTCGGGGCAGATCGTGGCTTGAAACGGCTCGCGCTGAGCCGCGTGCGCGAGCTCGGGCCGCGCGACGCAGCCACGGCTCGAGTCGGGGATGATGCCTCGATTGCCCGGGCCCGGGCAATCGAGGACCCCCTCGGCTACCTCCTCCTCCTCGACGAGCGTGATCGCCCGATCGGCTGGATCCACCGGAATTCGCTCCCGGAGCACGGCCCGCTGACGGCCGACCTTGCCGTCCCTGCCTCTCCCCTCCTCGACCTCGAGACGACTCTCAAGGATGCGCTGTCCATGCTCCTGGACGCGGACGTCCAGGCCGGGCTCGTCGTCGATCCGCGTGGCGCCTTCCTGGGCATCGTGACCGCGGAGATGATCGCGGACCGGATGCGACCGGCGCGGGTGGGGCCGCCGACACCGCCGACGACGACGGCCTGATGGACACCGCCTGGATCCTGGACCACCTGGACGAGCTGGGGCTCCGTACCCTGCAGCACTTCGGGCTGGCGGCGCTGGCCGTGATCGTCGGCTTCGTGCTCTCGCTGGGGCTGTCGATCGTCGCCGTTCGCGTGCGCCCCACCCTCGCCCCGATCCTGATGCTCAGTGGGATTCTCTACACCATCCCCAGCCTGGCGCTGTTCGCGGCGCTCGTGCCGGTGACCGGCCTGTCCCTCCTCACCGCGGAGGTCCCGCTCGTCCTGTACACCCTGCTCATCTTCATCCGCAACATCGTCGCGGGTCTGGACGGCGTTCCGGCGGATCTCGTGGAGGCCGCGGACGGGATGGCCTATCCCCGCGGGGAGCGACTCCTCCGGGTGGAGCTGCCCCTGGCCGTGCCGCTGATCGTGGCCGGGATCCGCCTTGCCAGCGTCTCAACGATCGGGCTCGTGACGATCTCGGGGATCATCGGCGACCGGTTCGGCGGACTCGGCTTCTTCATCTTCGAGGGGTATCGGCACAGCTTCCCGACCGAGATCGTGGCCGGGGCGGTGCCGTCGGTAATCCTGGCCCTCGCGGTGGATCGGCTGCTCGTCGCCGCCGGCAAGCGACTCACCCCCTGGGCAACGGCCCGGAACAGCGCATGAACCTCGTCACGGAGACGGCAGCCTGGCTGACGGATCCAGCCCAGTGGACGGGGCCGGCCGCCATCCCACAGCGGCTCCTTGAGCACCTCGGCCTGTCCGCGCTGTCGCTGCTCCTCGCCGTCCTCGTCGCGCTGCCGGCCGGGCTCGCGATCGGCCACACGCGACGCGGCGCCGCGCTTGCCTCGAACCTGGCAAATCTCGGACGCGCGATCCCGTCCCTGGCGGTCATCGGGATCGTTCTGCCGTTCACCGCCGCCATCGATCCACAGCTCGGCTTCAAGGTCTATCCGACGCTCGTCGCGATGATCATCCTGGCCATCCCGCCCATCCTCGTGAATGCCGAAGCCGGCATCGCGGGGGTGGACCCTGATCTGGTCGAGTCCGCGCGGGCGATGGGGATGCGCGAGCGCGAGGTGCTCTCCCGCGTGGAGATCCCGGTCGCCCTGCCGGTGATCCTGGTCGGCATCAGATCCGGCGCCACGCAGATCGTGGCAACGATGACCCTCGGAGCCATCTTCGGGGCGGGCGGCCTGGGCCGGTTCCTCGTGGAGGGGATCGCGCAGAACGACGACGGAAAGATCTTCGGTGGCGTCGTCCTCGTCGCATCTCTCGCCCTGGCGACGGAGGGGGTCTTCGCGCTCCTTCAGCGCACCGCCACGTCACCGGGGCTCCGCCGGCCCGAGGTGAACCGCCGGCCCGCCGCGAGCGTAGCCACCTAGGGAGCCAGGGCTCTCGATTGCGACGCCGCTGCTATGGTTCGCCGGCAAGGCCGGGTGCAATCGGCCGGGAACAGGAGGAAGACCCAGATGCGGTTCTCCCGCACGCTCGCCCTCGGGGCGTCGATGCTGGTGCTGCTGAGCGCCTGCGCGACGGGAGGGGGCGGCAAGCCGACCATCAAGATCGGATCAGTGGGCTTCGACGAAGCCCGAGTGGTCGCCGAGATCTACGCGCAGGCGCTCGAGGCGAACGGCTACACCGTGGACCGCGCCGGTATCGGGCTGGGGAGCCGAAAGGTGCTCCTGCCCGCGCTCGAGAGCGGCCAGATCGACCTGCAGCCGGAGTACATCGGGAGCGGTCTGGCTTCCGGGTACGGCGGCGCCTCGACGAGCGACCCGGCCACGAACCGGGCAGAGCTCCAGAAGGTCCTCGATGGCAAGGGCGGCGGGATCACCGTCCTCGACTACACGCCGGCGCAGGACACGAACGCGCTCGTCGTCCGCAAGGAGACGGCTGAGCAGTACAACCTGAAGACGTGGGGTGACCTGGCGGCCGTTCAGGACGAGCTCAAGTGGGCCCTCGCGACAGACTGCCCGACGAACCCGGTCTGTGCGAAGGCCCTCAAGGACGTCTACGGGATCGATCCGCAGGACGTCACGCTGCTCGACGCGTGCAGCACGCCGATGGCGGATGCCCTGCTCAAGGGGACGGTCGACGTCGCCGAGCTGTGCTCGACCGGACCCGAGATCATCGTCAACGGCTGGGTCCGCCTCGAAGACGACAAGGGAACGCAGCCTGCCGACAACATCGCGCCGCTGGTCCGCAACGACCTCCTGGCCAAGGTGGACAAGGCGGCGTTCTCCAAGATCCTCAATGACGTCTCGGCGAAGATCGACACCGCGACGCTCGCCCAGCTCTACTACGACGTCGCAGTGGGCCTGAAGGACACCAAGGACGTCGCGTCCGCCTGGCTGAAGGCAAACGGCTTCGTAGAGTAGCCCGTCGCCTGCTCACGACCCCGAGGCCCGCCGGCGACGGCGGGCCTCGTGATTCAGGGGCTGGCCCGGTCCGCCGCGCCGCGCGGGTGCCCGCTGTCACGGCCGCGTCATCGTGTGGGACGATAGTGTCGCCTCATCCAACGGAGCAGCCAGATGTTCGAGCGTCTCTTCGGTAATCGGGAGCAGGACCCCGCGATCATGGAGCGGATTCCGCCCGGCCAGTACCGTACCGAGAAATTCCCGGTCCTCCATTACGGATCCGTCCCGAACACGGACCTCGCCAAGTGGGATTTCAAGGTCTTCGGCCAGGTCGACGCGCCGTTCACCCTGACCTGGGACCAGTTCAAGGCCCTGCCCCGCAAGACGGTCGGGACTGACATCCATTGCGTCACCCGCTGGTCCAAGCTGGACACGACCTGGGAGGGCGTCCCGATCCAGGAGATCCTCCGCCTCGCCCAGGTCCGGCCAACGGCGACGCACATCGTCGCCCACTCGGAGCAGGGCTACACGGCGAACGTCCCGCTCAGCGTGCTCGATGACGATGACGTCATGCTCGCCGACACCTTCGGCGGCGAGCCGCTCGAGAAGGAGCACGGCTGGCCGCTCCGCCTCCTCGTCCCGAAGCGCTACTTCTGGAAGAGCGCGAAGTGGATCCGCGGCCTCGAGTTCCTGGACCACGACCAGCTCGGCTTCTGGGAGCGCTACGGCTACAACAACGACGCGGATCCCTGGAAGGAAGAGCGGTACTCCGAGGGCTAGGCATCGGAGGCTGAAGTGGAGGCGGCATCGATGCACCGGCGTGTTGGCTTCGATGTCGTCGTGGTCGGAGGTGGCGCGGCCGGCTGCGTCGTCGCACGACGCCTGGCCGAACTGGACGATCGATCGATCCTTCTCATCGAGGCCGGACCGGACGCTCGGCGCGATACACCGCCGGCCCTTCGCGATGGGTGGCGGTTGCCCTCGGGGCCCGACTGGGGATTCGACTGGGGACTTGAATCCGAGCCCGACGCCGCGGGCGTGACAGGCAAGCTGCGTCGCGGCCGACTGCTCGGCGGGACCTCGTGGCTGACTCGCTTCGCGGTGCGCGGTGCCACGGCCGACTTCGATGCGTGGGCCGCGCGCGGGAACGCTGGCTGGGGCTTCGATGACGTGCTTCCGGCCTTTCGCCGTGTCGAAGCCGACTCCGAGTTCGGTGACCGGCCGTGGCACGGTAGCGATGGACCGGTCCCGATCACGCGCTACCTTGACCACGAGCCCTCGGAGATCCGCGGCGCGGCGCTTGAGGCGCTTGATGCGGTGGGCTTTCCGAGCGTCGAAGATCACAACGAACCTGGCGCCATCGGGGCCGGACCGATGCCGACGAGCACTCGCGACGGCCGCCGCGTGACGTCAGTGGATGCCTACCTGCCCGTCGATTGGGCCGCTTCGAGGCTCACCATCCGGGCGGACTCCCCGGTCGCAGCCGTCGTCATCGACGGCGCTCGCGCGGTGGCAGTGCGGCTCGTCGATGGAGCGGAGATCGCCGCTGGGTGGGTCATCCTCGCCGCGGGGGTGTACGGCAGCCCGCCGATCCTCATGCGTTCCGGGATCGGTCCCGCGAACGATCTCAGGGCCCTCGGGATTGCTGTCAAGGTCGATCTTCCAGGCGTTGGTGCCAATCTCGCTGATCACCCGGCGGTCGAGCTCGACTCAGGCTGGCGCGGTGCGGCGACCGGCGGTCCGATCCTCCACTCGATCGCGACCTCTCGGAGCTCGGGCGCGGTGGGCTCGTCGCCGGACCTGATGTTCTGGCTGACGGATCCCAACGGCGACGAGCCCGGCTTCTGGTTGGATCCCGTTCTCCTGAAGCCGGAATCCCGAGGCGCGGTCCGGCTGCGCTCCGCCGATCCTGGTGACGCGCCCCGAATTACCCTTCCCGGCATTCGGGAACCACGCGATGTCGGGCGGCTGGTCGAGGCCTATCGCACCGGATTGGAGATCATCAACCGGCCGGAGATCCGGCAATTCGCGAAGGCACCTCGGGCAACAGATCGGGGGGGCGTCCGGGCGCTGCGCAGATTGGTCGTCGAGAACGCGTACTCGATCCCGCACGTCGTCGGGACCTGCCGCATGGGTCCGTCTTCGGATGCTGGGGACGTCGTGGACGCCATCGGGCGCGTGCATGGCGTTGAGCACCTCAGCGTCATCGATGCCTCGGTGATCCCGGACGCCCCATCGGGCTTCCCGCACCTCATCACACTCATGCTGGCGGAGCACCTCTGCTCGCTCATTCTCGAGGCCGCGGAACGGCCAGAGCGCGGTGCTATCCCCGTTGTTGGTCGTGACGAGCGCGACAGCGAGTAGCCGGCGTCCGAAGCTGCGCCCCGCCATCGCATCCCGTCGTCATCGGGTCGTCGACGAGCCAGTGATAGTCGCGCTTGGGCGTCCCGACGTGCCGTGGGCGAGCCTCACCCTGACGGAATCGCGGGCTTCCGGCATGATGTTGTCGTGGCAACAAACTCGCCGGGCCAGCCGGCCTCGGATCCCGGGCCGATGCCCGCCCTGTACCTGGGCCACGGCGCGCCGCCGCTCCTCGAGGACCCCGAGTGGATGGGCCAGCTCAGCGGCTGGGCCGCGAACCTCCCCCGGCCCACCTCCATCCTGATCGTCAGCGCCCACTGGCAGACCGCGCCGATGGCCCTCAGCGCCACCCGTCCGGTCCCGCTCGTCTACGACTTCTACGGCTTCCCGCAGCACTACTACGACATGACCTACGACGCGCCGGGCGCGCCCGAGCTCGCGGCAAAGGTCAAGGGCCTGATGCCATCGGGCGAGCCCGTCCTGAATCGCGAAAGCCGCGGCCTGGACCACGGCGCGTGGGTGCCGCTCAAGGCCATGTTCCCGGACGCGGACATCCCGGTCCTCCAGATGTCCATGCCGGACCTGGACCCGCAGCACCTGTTCGAGGTCGGGAGGCGCCTGGCACCGCTCCGCGACGAGGGCGTCCTCATCATCGGCAGCGGGTTCCTGACCCACGGGCTGCCGTTCATCCGCGAGTACTTCATGGGCAAGCCGGGCGCTCCCCAGTGGTCCATCGACTTCGACGACTGGGCTCGCGAGGCCCTGGAGCGCGGCGACCTGGACACGCTCTTCGCCTTCCGGGAGAAAGCACCGGGGATGCCGTACGCGCATCCGACCGTCGAGCACTTCGCGCCGCTCTTCGTCACCCTCGGCGCGGTGGCCCGACCGGACGACGCGCCAAACTTCGCGATCGAGGGCTACGCCTACGGCCTCTCGAAACGCTCCTTCGAGACCCGCTGACGCGCCGCTCGCCGGGGGCGCTCAGGCCGCCGAGGCGGGCTGCCTGACGATCGGGCGCGCCGGCGCGGATTCGGGCGCCGCGCTCTCCAGCTCCGGGACCCAGGTCGCGGACCGGTCCTTGGCGCGGGCCTTGGCGTGATACATCGCGACATCCGCGCGACGGACGAGCTCGTCGATGCTTATCTCCTGGCCGGGTTCCCGGATGGCGACACCGACGCTCGCCGGGACCCGAAGTGTCACGCCCTCGATCTCGACCGGGGCGCCGATCGCCGCAAGGAGCCTGACCGCGACCGCCTCGGCGTCCTGCACCCGGTCGGTGTTCGGCAGGAGAACCGCGAACTCGTCCCCGCCCAGCCGGCACGCCAGATCACCGGGGCGCAGCGCAACCAGGACCCTGTGTCCAATGGCGGTGAGCAGCGCGTCGCCAGCGTCGTGGCCCATGTCGTCATTCACGTGCTTGAAATCATCGAGGTCCAGAAAGAGCGCGGCCGTTCCCGCCCCCGTGGCGAGCGCATCGCCGACGGCCTGCATGAACCGGCGCCGGTTGGCGAGCCCCGTCAGCGGGTCGTGGTAGGCGTGGTATGACAGCTGCTCTTCCAGAACCTGGCGGCGCTCGATGTCGCGGGCGAGGATCCGGACCATGCCGGCGAGACGGGTCAGAACGAGTACGGACAGGACGGCCGTCGCGCCGGCAACGACGAGGACGATGGCGTCCGCAGTGGACTGGTCGATCGCGAGGAGCGCGGGCCCGATGAGCATCGCCGCTGCGAGCAAGAGGAGGCGAATGCGTCCCAGCAGGGCGATCTGGATCGGCCGCGGCTCGAACACGTCGGCCATCGTCGGATGGATCGCGGCCGTGCCGAACGCGATATAGGAGAGCAACCACACGCCGTCGAGCCATGTGCCGCCGGTGTACGTTTCCTCGAGGCTCTGGAGCCCGAACACGAGGTCCGCGACGAGCAGCAGGACCAGGCTCCCGAGGAGGAGTCCGAACGACGGCGAGCGAGCGCCGGGCGTCATGACGAGCGCGAGCGCCATTCCGATGAGGAGGAGATCGCCGACCGGGTAGGCGATCGAGATAGCAAAGGTGACCGGCTCGGGATCGCTCGCGGCCGAGAGCGGGCCCAGGACGAACGCCCACCAGACGACGGCCGCTCCCGTCGCGAGGATGGCGGCGTCGAGAAGGCCGGCCCGATCTCCGCCGGTGATCCGGCGGCGGATCGCTACGATGAGACCGAGGGCCATGAGGGGGTAGCCCAGAAGGTATGAGGCGTCCGCCAGGGACGGGAACGGATCCTCGCCCTGGGCCGAGTAGAGGGTCCACAGGATGTCGCCCACGACGAACGCGAGCTGACCGGCAGCCAGGAGCAGCCACGGCAGCCATCCGGCCGGGCGATGGAGCCGGATCGCGACGAGGGCGACGGCCACGGCGGCAAGCCCGACGAAGTCGTAGACGACCGACTGCTCGACCGAATCGGCGGGGAGCGCGAAGAACACCAGCATCAGGACCGCCCCGATCGCCGGAACGGCCGCCCATGCCCAATGCTTCGCGGTATCGCGAGAGATGATCGTCATGTGGCGGGCTCGGTGGGCCCGGGTTCCCGGGTTTGCGGCCAAGGCTCGCGATCCGCGACCGGTGCTCCAACCACCCAAAGGTACTCGCCGGTGTGGTCCGGTGGGGTCAGGTTGGATCGGGCGGGGCCAGCAGGGTCAGTCGGCGTGCGGCAGAGGCACCGGCGGGCACTGGGTCAGCACGAGGCTCGCGACGATCCCGGAGTCCGGGTCGCGCTCCACGGCGAGCTCCAGCTCCCCGCGTTCGCCGCGAAGCCGCCACGTCGCCGACTTCCCGCCGTCGCCGCCCACCGCCGGTCCGAGTGCGAGCGGCGCAAACCGGGCACCGGTGATCCGCAGGACACGGATGAGCGCGGCCGAAGCGACGCCCGGGGCGAGATCGATGCCTTCGGGCAGGTTCGGGTCCGGGCCGTTCAGCGCCGCGAGGACCGCGGCGGCAACGCCACCGAGACCCACCTCGGGATCAGGGATCGAAGTGACCTTGAACGTCTGAACCCGCGGCGACGCGTCCGGAGAAAGGAGGATCTCGACCCGGACCCGCCCGCCACGCTCCCCGGCGAGCCACCAGGACGCGTGCGCCGGCGTGTCGGACCGGTCGGGCAGGCTCGGGTCGGGGTGCAGGGAGCCGTGGACCTCGCGGATTCGCTCGATCTCTGCACGGCGGCGGTCGATCGGCTCGTCGAGTTCCACGTTCATCGTGAAGAGACGTCCGGCGAGATCGTCATCCCACCTCGTGAGCAGGCGTTCAATGTCGGCGCGGGCCACGGCCATGGTCGCCGACGGGCGGATCCGCCTTGCCGGGACGACATCCGCGGCGAGCAGCGACGCCAGGAGCTCGAGCGCCAGCGGCGTGCTCGGGGAGTACCGGTGGTTTGCCAGGACGATGACCCCGAGGCCCGACGCCGGGTGCCAGCGCATGTGGGATCCGAATCCGGGATACCCGCCGCTGTGTCCCACAATCCGTCCCCAGCGCAAGTGATCCTCCGCGCCCAGGCCGAAACCGTACCCGCCTGCGATAACGTCAGGGTCCGCGTCCGGGCTCGGGAAGGTCACATCGACACCCCAGGAGCGATGGGCCTGCTGCATCTCGCGGCGGCTCGCGCGCGACAGCGGGAATGCGCCTTCGGGATCGTCACGGGGCGGAAACGCGTCGATGAAGAACCCGACCCAGCGAGCGAGATCGCGGATTGAGCTGAAGACGCCGCCCATCGAGGCCAGCGCTCCGTACGGGTCAATCGGCTCCTCGACGTACGCCTCGTCGCGCCACAGGTAGCCGTTGGCGAGGCGCTCGGGCGGCACCGCCTCCTCGAGGTAGGTCGTCGCGTCCATCCCGAGCGGGCCAAGGATCCGTTCCCGGACGATGTCCCGGTACTCCGCGCCCGCGACGTTCGTGATCAGCCGGCCAAGGATCCCGTAGCCCAGGTTCGAGTATTCGAACCGCGTTCCCGGCGTCCAGGCGAAGGTCAGCGGGCCGCGAAGCAGGTCAGAGAACGCCCGGAGGTCCAGACCCTGCTGACGGTCGCCCCACGGATCGTCCGTGGCGAGCCCGGCGGACATGGTGAGGAGATGCCGGATGGTGATCGTTGGCGCGTCGGCAGTCGGGGGACGGAGCCCCGCGAGCTCCGGCACATGCTGTGCGATCGGATCGTCGAGGGAGAGCCGACCCTCGTCACGAAGGCTCACGATCGTCGCTGCGGTGAAGCTCTTCGTCATCGAGGCGATCCGGAAGACACTGTCCGCGTTCGGCGTCGCGTCCTCGCCGACCCGCAGCGTTCCGATGCCCCGGCCATGGACGAGCTCACCGCCCGCCACGACCCCGTACGCGACGCCCGGAATGTGCTTGTTTGCCAGGAACCGATCGGCCACGACGTCCGCGGCGCGCAGCGCGTCGTCCAATGCGCTCATCGGGCGCCGGGAATCAGGAGGCCGCCGGTCATCCGGCGGCCTCGGGCCTCGCCCGCTAGAGCGGGGTGGTTGGTCGGTTCGTCAGTGGGCGCAGGAACGGGCCTGACCCGCATCCTCAGCGGTCCGGAAGCTGTTGCCGCAGCCGCACCCGGTGGCCGCGTTCGGGTTGTTCACCGTGAATCCAGCGCCCATCAGCGTGTCGACGTAATCGATCGACGAGCCCTGGAGGAGCGAGATGCTCTGGCCATCGACGTAGACCTTGACGCCGTTCGCCTCCAGGACGTTGTCCTCGGGGGTCGGCGCATCCTCGAGCATCATCCCGTACTTGTAGCCCGAGCAGCCGCCCGAGTAGACGTACACGCGCAGACCGACGTTGGGGTTGGTCTCTTCCTTGGTCAGTTCGCGCAATCGCGTTGCCGCGGCATCGGTAAGCGAGACGACGGTCGGCTGCTGGTCGATCATCAGTTGTCCTCTCCAGAGGATGTGGTTGGCTTGCTGGCTGACCGGTCACCCGGTCGAGGCGTTCATCGTACGCATGTCAACCGATTTCGACAAGGACCCTGCCGAATTCAGGCGCGGGGTTCGTGCGCCCAGTGGCAACGTGCTCGCCCGGCGCCGCCTCGCCCGGCGCCGCCTTGACCACCACGCACGATTTCAAGGGTCGGGCGACGCGATCGTGGCCACCAGTCAAGGAAGACGGGGCGCGCGAGGCCGAGATGGCCGGAATCGGGTCGCGATCGTGACCTGCACGCAAGATTGCGCAATCCTGCGCGGGAATCCTTGACTGCCGGTCAACGGGGTGCGGACGCCCGGGAAGCGCCGCCGACGCTACCCCTCGATGCGCTCGACGATCGTGGCGATCCCCTGCCCGACGCCGATGCACATCGTGACGAGGCCGTAACGACCGCCCCGGGCGGCGAGCTCGTGGACGAGCATCGTCACGAGGCGGCCGCCGCTCATGCCGAGCGGGTGCCCGAGCGCGATCGCGCCGCCGTTGACGTTGACGCGGTCCGGATCGAGGGCCAGTTCGTCGATGCAGACGACCGACTGGCTCGCGAACGCCTCGTTGAGCTCGATGAGGTCGAGGTCGCCGGCCGCGATACCGGCCCTGGCCAGCGCCTTGCGGACCGCCGGAATCGGGCCGGCGCCCATGATCGCGGGGTCAATGCCGGCAACGGCGGTTGACACCACGCGCGCCAGCGGTCGCAACCCAAGCGCGCGCGCCCGCTCCGCCTCGACGAGCAACACGGCCGACGCCCCATCATTGATCCCGGAGCTGTTGCCGGCGGTGACGCTGCCGCCCTCACGGAACGCGGGCCGCAGCTTCGCGAGCGCCTCCATCGTCGAGTCCGCGCGCGGGTGCTCGTCGCGCGAAATGAGCAGCGGGTCGCCCTTCTTCTGGGGAACGGGCACCGGCACGATCTGGCCGTCGAAGGCTCCGCGCTCGATCGCCGCGACGGCCTTCTGGTGGCTCGCCAGCGCGAACGCGTCCTGGCGCTCGCGGCTGACTGACCAGCGCTCGACGACGTTTTCGGCCGTCTCGCCCATCGAGTACGGGTAGTGCGCGGCGGCGAGCTTCGGGTTGATGAAGCGCCAGCCCAGCGTGGTGTCGACGGCCTCGCGATTGCCGCGGTCCCAGGAGCCCTCGGCTTTCGCCATCACGTACGGCGCGCGGGTCATCGACTCCACGCCGCCGCCGATGAACACGTCGCCGTCGTCCACCGCGATCGCGTGGGCGGCCGAGTTGATCGCCTGGAGCCCGGAGCCGCACAGGCGGTTGACGGTCAGCCCGCCGACCTCGACCGGGAAGCCCGCCAGCAGGAGCGCCATCCGCGCGACGTTCCGGTTGTCCTCGCCGGCCTGGTTCGCGCAACCGAGGATGACGTCCTCGATGAGGCTCGGGTCGATGCCGGACCGGTCCACGACCGCCCGGATCACGAGGGCGGCGAGGTCGTCCGGCCGGACGCCCGCGAGCGCCCCGCCGTACCGCCCGATCGGCGTCCGAACCGCCTCGACGATCCAGGCCTCGCGCAGCGGCCGGTGCAGGTCTCGGGTCATCGTGAGCACTCTACGCCGCGATCAAGCCAGTGGCCCAAGGATGTCTTCCAGGCGTTGCGCCGCGCGCATGGTCCCTCGCTCCCAGGAGGCGGCGAGCAACCGGACGAGCCACCCGGCGCCGCGCGCGGCCGAAATCTCGATCCTGTAGGTGTAGCGAGTCCCGTCGCCGTCTGGCTCGAAGCGATGGATCGCGCGGGCGCGGGCCGGCCATGACGGGCGCTCCGACTCGATCGTCATCCGACGACCGGGATCAAACTCCACGACGCGCGTTGTCGCCCGGACGGTCAATCCGAGCATTCGGGTTCGAACCGTGTTTCGAGATCCCAGTCGCATCGGGTATGGCTCCGTGGAGATCTCGACGATCGTGGGATCGAACCGGGGGCCGTTTGCCGGCTCGGCCACGAACGCGAAGGTGGTCGCGGGCGACGATCTGACACGGACAACGACTTCGAACTGCGTCACGCGTACATCGTACGGCGTGCGGGGACGAGGGCTCGCGAGCGTGACGCTGCCCCGTGATCTAGGTGCTCCGGCGCTCCTGTCGAAGCCACGCGAAGGGACCCTCCGGGTGCGCGGCGCCGAGCGTGATCGCGGTGTCGATATCCGCCTCCGAGGCGACGCTGGCGTCTCGAGCGAGGATCGCTTCGGCGGCGATCGCGGAACGGAGTCGGCGGACGATCTTGGCCGGAGCGAGCAAGCGCCCGTCACGGACCCGCCGTGCCACCTCATGCGGGAGCGGCTCCGTGACCGGCTCACGGCCCGCGTCGTGGCGGTAGAAGCCGACACCGGACTTGCGGCCGAGCAGGCCGTGCGCCACGAGCCACGCCTGGACCGGCGACGGACGGAGGCGATCCGGGCGGCCCAGGCCCTCCCAGATCCCGGTCGCGGCGGCGAGGTTCACGTCCAGGCCCACGAGGTCCATCAGTTCGAACGGGCCC
>JBKJVO010000188.1:0-7917 GCA_046717305.1 Candidatus Limnocylindrales bacterium | reverse complement strand
GCATCCTCATCCCGCCCGATGGCTACATCCAGGGCGTCCGCGAAATCTGCGACCGCCACGGGATCCTCATGGTCGCCGACGAGGTCATGGCCGGCTTCGGACGGACCGGGAGGTGGTCCGCGGTGGACCACTGGGGCGTGACCCCGGACCTCATGACGATGGCGAAGGGCCTCACGAGCTCCTACCTGCCGCTGGGCGCTGTCGCGATGCGCCAGCACATCGCCGAAGCGTTCGAATCGAAGATGTTCTTCGGCGGTCTCACCTACAGCTCGCACCCCGTCAGCCTGGCCGCGTCGCTCGCGACGATCCGCGTCTACGAGGAGGACGGGCTCATCGAGAACGCCGCCCGGCTGGGCCCGGTGATGCGGGCCCACCACGAGCGGCTCGCGGCGAAGCACCCTTCCGTGGGCGCGCACCGCAACCTCGGCCTGTTCGGGATCCTGGACCTCGTCCGGAGCCGTGACCCGTGGACGCCGCTCACGCCGTTCAACGGCACGAGCGACGAGATGAAGGCGATCGGCAAGTACCTCCGCGACCACGGGGTCTACGCGATGCTCGCGAACAACTCGATTCACACGAACCCGCCGCTGTGTATCACGGACGCGCAGCTGGCCGAGGGTTTCGAGGTCATCGACGCGGCCCTGGACATCGCCGACCAGGCGGTCGCCGGCTAGATGGCGAGCGTCGGGTTCGCGGGCGCGCGACCCCAGCGGCCGGCTCGCGCCACGGCGTCGAGACGAACCCGCCAGATCGTCATCGCGGTCGCCATTCTCGTCGCGCTCGTCATCCTCTGGGAGGGGCTGAAGTACCTCGGCGGGACCCCGTGGCGTCTTCCGGGGGCAAGCGTCCGGGATCCGATCATCCACCGGCCGCCGTTCCTCTGGCCGTTCGTCAACGACTACAACCTGCCGCACGTCTGGAACATCATCCTCGCATTCGGGCGCCCGTTCGAGCGTGGGACGGACCTCACGCTCGCCGGGTACCTCTTCGAGGCCGCCCTCTACACGTGGCGCGAGGCGTTCATCGGCTTCGTCGTCGGGACGGCGCTCGGCGTCCTGCTGGCCAGCCTGTTCGTCCATGTCCGGTTGCTGGAGCGCGCCTTCGTGCCGTATGTGATCGCCAGCCAGACGATCCCGATCATCGCGCTCACCCCGATCATCGTCAGCTGGACCAGCCGCCTGGAATTCGGCGGCTCCGGGACGAACCGGATCATCGCGGTCGCAATCGTCGCGACGTACCTGACCTTCTTCCCGGTCACCATCGCGATGCTCCGCGGCCTCCGCTCGTTCGACGTGCGTGCGCTCGAGCTGATGCGTTCCTATGCGGCATCGCGTCCCCAGATCTACTGGAAGCTCCGCCTGCCGGCCTCGCTGCCGTACCTCTTCACGAGCCTCAAGATCGCAGCCACGGCGAGCGTCGTCGGGGCGATCATCGGCGAGGACACCGGGGGGGTGCAGGCGGGCCTCGGCCGCGTGATCATCACGTTCGCGCAGTACTACATCACCGGTCCCGAGAAGCTGTGGGCGACGATCATCGCGTCCGCCCTCCTCGGGATCGCCTTCTTCCTAGTGATCCACGTCGTGGAGACGCTCACGCTGCGCGGCCGGGCCGCCCCGGCATGAACGCATCTCGCTCGACCGCTCGACCCCCGGTATCCCCTCGAGTCCGCCCGCAGGAGCGGATGCCACGATGACCGAGTCCCCGCCCGTCGTCCGCCTCGCCGGCATCGAGAAGATCTTCAGCCGCGGCAAACAGCCCGTGACCACCGCGCTGTCCGGGATCGATCTCGACATCCGGCGCGGCGAGTTCGTGTCGCTCATCGGCCCGTCCGGGTGCGGCAAGAGCACGCTCCTGCGCGTGATCGGCGATCTCATCGAGCCGACCGCCGGGACGGTCACCATCAACGACAAGCCCGCGCCGCAGGCCCGCCTGGACCGGGACTACGGGATGGTCTTCCAGGCGCCGGTCCTCATGGAATGGCGGACCGTGGAGGACAACGTCAAGCTCCCCCTGGAGATCATGGGCTGGGACGGCGCCAGACGGTCGGCGCGAGCGCGCGAGATGCTCGACCTCGTCGAGCTCGGAGACTTCCTGGGCCATCGCCCGCACCAGCTCTCGGGCGGGATGCAGCAGCGGGTCGCGATCGCCCGGGCGCTCTCGTTCGAGCCGTCGATCCTGCTCATGGACGAGCCGTTCGGTGCGCTCGACGAGATGACCCGGGAGCGGATGAACCAGGAGGTCCTTCGGATCTGGGAGCGAACCGGAATCACCGTTGTCTTCGTCACCCACTCGATCCCGGAGGCCGTCTTCCTGTCGTCGCGCGTCGTCGTGATGAGCGCGCGGCCCGGCCGCATCACCCAGATCATCGACGTGGACCTGCCGCGGCCACGGGACGTCCTGACCCGCGAGAGCCAGCGCTATTTCGAGCTCGTCACGGCCGTCCGCGAGGCGCTCCGGGCTGGAGGCGGTGCCGTGGACGAGACGGACCCGGCGTCCGAGGCGAGGACGCTCGCCGAGGGTGCCGTGGGATGAGCGCCGCGCTCTCGGGTCCACCTGCCGCCCGCCCACGAGGTGTCTCGGCGGCAGCGTCGCTGGGTGCGCGCATCCTGGAATTCCTGCCTCCGGCGATCGTCCTCGTCGGGGGGCTGGTCGCCTGGGAGCTGATCATCAGCGCGCTGAACATCCAGAAGTTCATCCTGCCGAAGCCGTCGGCGATCGGCGCAGCGCTGATCACGCATTGGTCGGACCAGAAATTCCCGCTCGCCGCATCGGCCGCCCAGACGATCCGCGAAGCGCTCGGCGGCCTCGTCATCGGGACGCTTGCCGGCCTCGTCGTCGCCTTCGGCTCGGCCCGTTGGGCGACGGCACGCGGCCTGATCCTGCCCCTCGCCGTGGCGGCGAATGCCATCCCGATCATCGCCCTGGCGCCGCTCGTGAACGCGTGGTTCGGGATCCTGAGCCCGGTCTCGAAGATGATCATGGCCGCCATCCTCGTGTTCTTTCCGGTGATGGCGAACGTAACGCGCGGCCTCACGCAGGTGGAACCTGCGGCGATCGAGCTGATGCGCTCCTACGCGGCAAGCGAGTGGACGATCCTCCGCAAGGTCCGCATCCCGAACGCCCTGCCGTTCTTCTTCACCGCCATGAAGATCGCCACCACCCTCAGCCTGATCGGGGCGATCGTGGGCGAGTACTTCGGCGGCCAGACGCAGGTGCTGGGCCATCTGATCATCCAGACAACTAGCTCGCTGCGGTACGAGATCACGTGGGCGGCGATCCTGCTGGGCGCTCTCGCCGGGATCACCTTCTATCTCGTGACGGTCCTCGTGGAGCGGCTGGTGATCCCGTGGAGCACCGCGATCCGGAACGAGTCGTGACCGTGATCTCCCGAAGTACACGCGTCGCCGTGGACGCGCTACTGTTCGGCAGTCCGACGATCGTCGGCGTGGAGGAGGGGACCCCTTCCGGGACGGGGTCCGTGCAGGAGTGAGAGACATATGAAGATCAGACCGATTCTGGCCCTTGCGGCGTCGGCGTCGATCGTGTTCGCCGCCTGTTCGCCGGCCGCGAGCACGTCGCCGACCGACCCTCCGGCGACCCAGCCGACGACGACCGACACGCCGGCCACCCCCGGCCCGGAGGCCGCGTCCGTTCGGCTCCAGCTCCAATGGGTGCCCCAGGCGCAGTTCGCGGGCTATTTCGCCGCGGAGTCGCTCGGCTACTACGCTGAGGAGAACCTCACGGTCGAGATCCTCGACGGCGGCCCCACGATCGTCCCGCAGGACGAGGGCAGCAAGCCGGACGGCCCCGAGTTCACGATCAGCTGGGTCCCGAAGGTCCTCGCCGCTCGCGAGCAGGGCTCTGACCTCGTCGACATCGCCCAGGTCTTCCAGCGGTCCGGCACGCTCACGGTCACGTGGGCCGACACCGGACTGACCGATCCCTGCCAGCTCAACGGCAAGAAGGTCGGCACGTGGGCCTTCGGCAACGAGTACGAGGTTACCGCGGGCCTGGCCAAGTGTGGCTACAGCCCGGGCCTGGAGAATGGTGGCGACCCGCTCACCCAGTACCAGCAGGTCACCCAGAACTTCGACATGCTCGCCTTCCTGGCCCGCGACATCGATGCGGCCGAGGCGATGATCTACAACGAGTACGCGCAGGTCCTCGAGGCGACGAACCCGGTCACGGGCGAGCTCTACAAGCCCGCGGACATGAACGTCATCAACTGGAACGACTACCGCAGCGCGATGCTCCAGGATGCGCTCTTCGCCCGCGCCTCCTGGCTCGCCGAGGGGAACAATCGGGACGTCGCCGTCCGGTTCGTCCGGGCGTCGATGCGCGGCTGGTTCTACTGCCGTGACAATCCCGACGAGTGCGTGAAGTTCACCACGGATGCCGGGAGCATTCTCGGCGCCGGCCACCAGGCGTGGATGATGAACGAGATCAACGCGCTGATCTGGCCGAGTCCGGACGGCGTCGGCGTGCTCAACCCGATCCTCTGGCAGCAGACGTTCCAGGTTGCCCGGCGCGCCGGGATCATCACCGCCGATCCGTCGGTGACCGCCTACGATTCGACCATCGCCAGGGATGCGATCGCCGGCCTGACCGACGACCTCATCGGTGATGGTTTCGTCAAGGGAACCGTGGAGGTCACCCCGGGCGGCGAGTAAGCCCCCGGATCTATCTCCGTCGTATCGACGAACGGCCGGCCCCGCAAGGGGCCGGCCGTTCCAACTCGGCCGTCTGGCGCACGTGGCCCCGGCCGGCCACGCCAGGGGCATCGTTCGCATACCCAGATTTCGCCCGAAGAATGGCCCTTGGGCTCTCGATGACCGTCGCGGTACTACGAATCCGAGCCCCTGCGAGATGCACACCACCGCGGCGTTCGTATGACAGCGACGGTCATCAGAATCGGAAGTGATCTCGGCTCGACGAACCGGTCATGCGAGCGCTGGCCTCCGCCTCAGGCGTCGAGGCGCAGGACCAATTCGTCCAGGAGCGCGCCCGACGTCGACGGCACGTCCGGCTCCACGCGGACCACCTGGAAGCCGCACTTCTACACCACGCAACGCCCCGGTCAGCCCGGGTGGCCGGTCCCGAATTGGCGGTCGCCGGCGTCGCCGAGGCCGGGCATGATGTAGCCCCGCTCGTTGAGTTGGCGGTCGAGGGCCGCACAGTGGATGGCCACGTCCGGGTGGGCCTTTGCGACGGCCTCGACCCCCTCCGGTGCGGCGATCAGGTTCACGAGCTTGATCCGGACCGCCCCCCAGCGCTTCAGGACCTCGATGGCCGCCGTCGCGGAGCCGCCGGTCGCGAGCATGGGGTCCAGGATCAGGCAAAGATCCACGTTCGCCGAGTCCGGGAGCTTGTTGTAGTACTCCACCGGGCGGAGCGTCCGCTCGTCCCGAAAGAGCCCCAGGTGCCAGACCTGCGCGGTGGGCATCAATTCGAGCATGGCGTCCACCATGCCGAGGCCGGCGCGGAGGATCGGCACCAGGCCGATCCGGTCGGCGAGCTCCGCGCCCTGCATCGTCTCCATGGGGGTCCTCCCCTCGCGCGGGCGGACGCGCGCGCCCGCGAGGGCCTCGTAGCCCAGAAGCCATGACAGCTCCCGGACGATCTCGCGGAACTTCTTCGGCTCGGTGCGCTCGTCCCGGAGGATCCCGAGCTTGTGGAGCACGGCCGGGTGCTGGGAGACGTGGAGCGTCGGCGTCGACATCGACGGGTCCCTCCGGCAGGGGATGGTCGCCGCCCCACCCGGGCGGCATCGAGACGGGCGTCGGCGGCATCGTAGCATCGGTGACCTTCGCGAATTGACGCCCCGATCCGGCGTCGGTACCGTTGCGCGGAGCGGCCTGCCAGGACCTGACGGACGGCGCGACGAGTGCCGCGGAGCGTTGTCCGGCCAGTCACCAGACCGTCGTGCCAGGGCGCTGTTCGGGGCTCCGGCGCCCCGGCGTTTCCAACGATCAGGCAGGAGGTCGGCCAGTCGTGCCCGCAGCCGCATCCGCCGGTCGATCTCGAACCCGGCGCACGGCACCGCCAGTCCTCGTCCGCCAGGTGCGCAACGGGATCGAGGAGAGCGTCCATCGCGGCGACATCGTCGAGACCGACCTCAACGGCCGGATGCTCCGGGCCCTCGGCGACCCGGACCACGTCGCGAACCTCCGCTCATGCGTGAAGCCGTTCGGGCTCGTGGCGCTCATCGAGGCGGGTGGGATCGAGGCGTTCGAGCTGGAGCCGCCCGAGCTCGCGATCATGGCGAGCAGCCACTCAGGCGAGGATCTCCACGTCCGAACCATCCAGGGCGTCTATCGGCGGGTCGGGATCAGCCAGACGCTGCTCGCGTGCGGCGCCGAGAAGATGCCGCTCGACGCACTCACCGCGGCTCGGCTCGCGCGCGACGGCGAGAAGGCGAGCCCGGTCCGGCACATGTGCTCCGGCCAGCACTCGGTCTTCCTGCTCCTGTGCAAGCTCCGCGGCTGGGATCCGGCCAGCTACTGGCTGGAGGAGCACCCCGTGCAGATCCTGTACCGGGAAGCCGTCGCGCGGGCATTCGGGACGACGACCTCGAAGCTCAAGCTCGGCATCGACGGCTGCGGCATCCCGACGTACGCATTCCCGCTCCGCGAGATCGCGAAGGCCTACGCGTTCCTGGCCGATCCGTCGGGGGTCGGGGCGTCCGATCCGCGCACGTCCGTGACGGCTGCGCTCCGGATCGTCCGCGACGCGATGCTCGCAAACCCGGAGATGGTGGCGGGCACGCGGGACCGGCTCGACACCTCCGTCATGAAGGCGCTCCCCGGTCGGCTGATCTCGAAGGGCGGGATGGAGGCCCTTCGCGGCCTCGCGATCCTCGCTGGGCCGCGGGGCAACGGCGCACATGCCCCCGCATCCGGCATGGCGATCAAGATCGAGGATGGCGACGGGTACGACCGCGGCACGTGGGCCGCGTCCATCGAGGCGCTCCGCCAGGCGGGCGTCCTGTCTGGGCAGGCGCTCCGGGTCCTCGCCCGATATCACCGCCCCGTGGAGACGGACCCGCACGGCCGCGTAGGCGCCGAGGCCATCCCGTCCTTCGAGCTCGCACCGCTCGCCGAGCTCATCCGCTGAGCGTGCATCGCCGGGCCTTGACTGGCAGTCAGTTCTTCAAGGCTCGTCTGCATGAATCTTGTCCAGGAGTCCAGACCGTAACCGGATTGGGATACGCGGACGCTTCCGACGTGTTGTGGTCTGGACCACAAGGCAATTCCACGACAGTGCTGCAGCGAACCGTTGACTGGTCGTCCTGGCCACGCTCGCGAGGCGCCGGCCCGGTCGAGACAACTGATCCGGCCTGACGGGTTCGGCCGCGCCGTGGACACTGTGCGCTGATGGCTCGCGATCCCTACCAGGTCCTGGAGCTCCAACCCGGTGCTCTCGCCGCCGAGGTGAAGCGCGCCTACCGCCGCCTCGCGAAGGCGAACCATCCGGATTCGGCGGGCGAAGCGGCCCTGCCGCGGTTCCTCGAGATCCAGCGCGCCTACGAGACGCTGACCGCCGCGGCATGGCGGCCCGGGACTCGGCGTACCGCCCCGGCCGAGCCGTGGCGCGCCGATCCGACGCGGGCCCGGTCCACCCCCGGTGCGCAGCCGTCAGGCGGTGGGACGACCGGGGCGAGAACGAGCGGCCGATCTTCCGGCGAGCGATCCACGGGTCGATCGTCCGACGGGCCCGGAACGGCACGCGCGCGACCCGGTGCCTCGACCGGTGCGCGTTCGGGTGCATCGTCCGGCCCGCGGCCTTCTGCCTCGTCCGACCCACGGCCGAAGTCCGGCGCAGGAACGCGGGCCGATGCCTCCGCCGGGCGCCGCCGCTCGGCGAAGAAGGCCACGTTTGGCTCCACGACATACGGTGAGGCCCAGGACGGGGCCGACA
>JBKJVO010000187.1:0-3679 GCA_046717305.1 Candidatus Limnocylindrales bacterium | reverse complement strand
TACTGGGGCGGCCCGACGACGTACTCGGACGAGCGCGGCCATCCCCAACTGTTCATGCGCCACCGTGGTTTCTGGATCGATCCTGCAGCCCGCGATCGCTGGCTCACGCACATGCGAGAGGCGGTGGCCTTCATGGATCCGCCGCCCGCAGTCGCGACCCGGCTGCTCACCTATTTCGACACGGCCGCCGAGGCGATGAGAAACCGAGACTGAGCGCGCTCCCGACGTCAGCGCCGACGCGCGCCTTCGCCCGGGATCCCCGCCGCAGTGAGTGCTGCGGCGAACGCCGCGAGGTCGTCCGCTGCCACGTAGAACGCCGGGACGGTGAACGGTCCCCAGCGTACCGGGACCTTCAGGTCCATCCGCACCCCGCCGTGCGGGCTCCCGGCGAACGAGATGTCGGCGTGGCGAAGGCTCATGCGGATGCCGATCGCCGTGATCCACCGGAATGGCCCCTCGATTCGCCAGCGCCGGATATTCGCGAGTTCCGTCCGGAACTTGCCGCGCCCGAACCGCGTGACGAACCACCCGTCGCCGACGTCCGCCCACGCCGTCTCCGGCGTCGCGCCGAACAGAACGCGAACGAAAGCACGGGACCGGGGGCCGATTCGGATCGGGAAGCGCTGCGCGGCCATTGCTCGCAAGCGTAGCCGCCTCGGTGTTCCCCGGCCGGTACACTTCCCGCAGGCGGGACCCCGCCGGCACGGAGGGCGGGATCGAGGGTGGCGGGCAAGGGCAAGACGGTCCACGGCGAGGCGGCCAACGCCGGCCATCGCGTCCTCGCTCCGGATGATGCCGAGATCGAGGCCTATCTCGAAACCGCGCTCAACGCGCCGGGTCCCGAGCGCGCCCCAGCCGACCGACCGGCCACCAGCGACCACGGCACGGTCGTGGTCCTCGACTTCGGGAGCCAGTTCGCCCAGCTGATCGCGCGGCGCGTGCGTGAGCTCCACGTCTACTCCGAGCTCCTCCCGCACGACACGCCGATGGCGGAAATCGAGCGGCGCGGGGCGACCGCGATCATCCTGTCCGGCGGCCCCAACTCCGTCTACGACACCGACGCGCCGAAGCCGGATCCGGCGGTCTGGAGCGGCCGCATCCCCGTCCTCGGCATCTGCTACGGCGCGCAGCTCATGGCCCTTGAGCTGGGCGGCGACGTGCTCCCGGCGGCGAAGCGTGAATACGGCCCGGCAACCGTCACCATCACCGCCGACGACCCGCTGTTCGCCGGGATCGATCGGGAACAGCCCGTCTGGATGAGCCACGGCGACTCGATCACCCGGCTGCCCGAGGGCTTCCACTCGACCGCCCACTCGGGCTCCACGCCGTTCGCCGGCCTCGTCGACCACACCCGGAACCTGTACGGCATCCAGTTCCACCCCGAGGTGGCCCACACGCCCCGCGGCAAGGACGTCCTCCGCAACTTCGTCGTCGGGATCGCGGGGGCGCGGGCGACGTGGACGCCGGCCAACTTCATCGAATCGACCGTCGCGGAAATCCGGGCGCGCTTGGATGACCACGCGCGCGCCGTCGGCTCTGACGGTCTCGTCATCTGCGCGCTGTCCGGCGGCGTCGATTCGGCGGTCGCGGCCGCGCTCGTGCATCGGGCGGTCGGGGATCGGCTGACGTGCATCTACGTGGACCACGGCCTGATGCGGAAGAAGGAGTCGGAGCTCCTGCGCGCCACGTTCGCGCAGAACCTGGGCATGAACCTGGTCATGGTGGACGCGCGCGAGCGCTTCGTCACCCGCCTTGCCGGCGTCATTGACCCCGAACAGAAGCGGAAGATAATCGGCGACGAGTTCATCCGAGTCTTCGAGGAAGAGGCCACGAAGCTCGGCCGGATCGACTTCCTGACCCAGGGCACGCTCTACCCGGACGTCATCGAGAGCGCGACCTCGGAGTCGAAGGCGGCCCAGAAGATCAAGACCCACCACAACGTGGGCGGCCTGCCGGCGGACCTGCGGTTCAAGCTCATCGAGCCCCTCCGGTACCTGTTCAAGGACGAGGTCCGACAGGTGGGCATCGAGATGGGCCTCCCCGACGCGATGGTCCAGCGCCAGCCCTTCCCGGGTCCGGGCCTCGCGATCCGGATCATCGGGGAGGTCACCGCCGAACGGCTGGACACGCTGCGCGACGCCGACTGGATTGTCATCGACGAGATCAAGGCCGCGGGGCTCTATCGAAGCGTCTGGCAGTCCTTCGCGATCCTCACCCCGGTCCGGAGCGTCGGGGTCATGGGCGACGGACGGACGTACGCGAACGTCGTGGCGATCCGCGCGGTCACGTCGGAAGACGGGATGACGGCCGACTGGGCCAAGCTCCCGTACGACGTGCTCGGAAAGATTTCGTCCCGGATCGTGAACGAAGTTCCCGGCGTCAACCGCGTCGTCTACGACATCTCGTCCAAGCCGCCCGCCACGATCGAGTGGGAGTAGCGAGACCTTTCGTCAGGCGTCTCCATCCGAGGTGAGCCGGGCGACGAGGCGCTCGTGGCCGGGTAGCTGGCCCGCGGCGACGAACCGGCGGAGATGCTCGCCGGCGCGGGGTTCCACCGCCAGCGCGGATCGGTAGAGCCGCCGGCCGCGCGTCTCGTCTCCCGAGTCGAACACCGTCAGCGCCTGCCAGAGCCGGATCTGGTCGTCGTCCGGGGCGAGCGCGGCGGCATGCTCGGCGAAGGCCACGGCAGCCGTTGATTCCCCGACGGCGAGGGCGTCGAGCGCGTGGTCCAACGTCTCGTACGCACGGTTGAGGGTCAGGAGCCGCTCCAGCTCGTCGAGCGGCGCCCGATGATCGTCCACCCGGATGTTGAACCGGATGTCCCAGGGATGCGACCCGGGGCCGCCGGGTACGACGAGCAGCGCCGCCGACTGCCGGCCCCGGACGTCCCCGCCCTCCGCCTCCGCCGCCCGGAGTGCGGCGACGAGCCGGTCGGCGAGGTCGCCCGTCGAGGCTTCGAACGCTGCGAGCATCGCGGGCCAGACCGTCGCCCGCTCCATCATGTTCGCCTGCACCGTCACGCCCTTGCCGACCAGGTGGCCCGCCGCGGCAACGCAGTCCGCGCCCGTGTGCGCGGCCGCCCGTCCGGCGGCATCCACGATCCCGACCTGGCGGACCCCCGGATCCGGGTCGGCCGCGATGAGCTCGGCCAGTGCCGCCTCCGGCGTCCGGCCCGCCGCGAGGAGCTCGATCCCCGCGAAGCCATAGCGGGTGTCCACGAACGACTGCGTGGCGATCGCCCCGACGCCGGGCCGCACCCACGGGACCAGCGAACCCACGGCGAGCCAGCGGGTCTGCACCGCAACACCAAGCTCGCCCGTCCGGTCATCCAGCGCCGCGATCGAGTACGTCATCGGTCACCGCGGAGCGTGCGGCGTCTGGCCCGGAATGGCAAGGCTCGCTCCCAAGTGGCCGGCCGTGCCTGCGCCGATCGGCTATCTCGCTCCGTGCTGCTGGGAGCAGCAAGTGCGGCACTTGCGGGGCGACAAGCCCTCCGAGAGCCGCTCACGGAGCGGTGCCGCGCGCTCGTCCGAGCGTGAGGTCGGCAGTTGCCGGGCCTTTGCGCCGGTCCCAATCCCAATTTTGATGGCGGGGGCAGCGGCGGAGGGGCGAAGGGGAGAAGGTGCCAGCCGCCGGGTGACGATGGGGCTATTCCCGCGGGCCGCGCGGGCGCTACAGT
>JBKJVO010000186.1:0-2985 GCA_046717305.1 Candidatus Limnocylindrales bacterium | reverse complement strand
GTATCGTCCGGCGCGGCGGCCCCGTCGGGCCGGTTGACCATGTAATCGCGACGTCGTGAGGCACGACTCCAGTCGTAGGTCGCCGCATTCGCATGGTGCTCGGCGGCGGCATGCAGGAGTGCTTTCGATGGAACGCAGCCGATGTGCGGGCAGCTGCCGCCGAACCAGCGCCGATCGATGACCGCGACGCTCGCGCCCCGAGCGCGGGCCGTAGTGGCGGCCGATTCCCCGGCGGGCCCGGCGCCGATGACGACGAAGTCAAAGATCTGGTCCGTCACAGGCTGTCTCCGGGGCGCGCCGCGTCCCGCTCGTTGGCGCTACGCTGGCGTCGTGCCTCATAGGCGAGGATCGCCGCGGTGGCCGAGACGTTCAGGCTGTCGGCAACGCCGAGCATCGGCAGGCGGACGGCCTCGATGTCGGGCGCGTCCCAGGCGTCGGACAGGCCGACTGCCTCGCTGCCGAGAACGATCGCCAGCGGGCCGGTGAGGTCAGAATCCGCGTAGAGCGGCTCGGCCTCGACGCGCGTGGCGACGATCCGGATGCCGCGTCCCCGGAGCCAGGCGAGTGCCGCGTCGGCGGCCGCACCGGCCAGCGGCATCGAGAAGACCGTTCCGACGCTTGCCCTGATCACGTTCGGGTTGAAGAGGTCTGTGCCCCCGACGGCGATGACCGCATCGACGCCGGCGCCATCCGCCGTTCGAAGGATCGCGCCCAGGTTGCCGGGTTTCTCCACGCCCTCGGTCACGAGGATGAGGGGCTCGGGGCCGAAGGGCAGGTCCTCGAGCGCGGTGGAGGGGGGTCGCAGGACGAGGACGATCCCGTCCGCGCGGTCGCCAAAGGCGAGCTTCGCAAAGACGCGCTCCGAGACCTCGACCGGCTCAATGCCCCGCGCTCGAAGCGCGGTCTGAGCGGCGACCGCCTCGTCCGTCCGGAGCAGGGGACCGCAGGTGAACGCCGTCTCGACCGCGACCCCGGCCTCGATGGCTCGATGACACTCCCGTGCGCCGTCCACGATCGTCAGCCCGGTGGCCAGGCGGTCGCGTCGTTCCCTTAGGGCGACGGCTGCCCGGATCCGCGGGTTGTGCGGGCTCTCGATTGCGACCACGCCTCGCATCATCGCCGTTCGCTGCGAAGCGGGTCCAGTCGAGCCGTGGCACCCAGGCGCAGGACGGCTCCTGACTCGGCCTCGAGCCAGAGGTGGACGCCCTCGACTTCGGCGGGCGCCGCGTCCGTGGCCACCGCCAGCGCGCTGGCAAGGCGGTCCGGGGCCCAGCCGGGCGTGTGCGCCGTGAGCAGCCAGAAAGCGTCAGGCTCGGCCACGCCGCCGCACGCATCCAGGAGCTCGTCGAGGCGCTCATCGATCCGCCACGCCACACGACCGTCCCGACCGCCGTGCCCGTAGGAGGGTGGATCCAGGATGATCCCGGCATAGCGTCGGCCGCGACGCGACTCGCGGCGCACGAAGGCGAGCGCGTCGTCGCTGATCCAGCGGATCGGATGGTCGGCCAGGCCGGACAGCTCGGCGTTTCGACGGGCCCACAGGACGGACGGTCGCGATGCGTCCAGGTGGGTGACTCGCGCCCCGGCCCGTGCGGCGATCAGGGTCGCGAGGCCCGTGTAGGCGAAGAGGTTGAGGGTCTCGGGCGGGTCCGCCGATGGTTCGGCAGTCCGGGCGCGAACGGCGTCGACAATCCATGCCGCGTTCGCCGCGTGCTCCGGGAAGAGCCCGACCTGGCCGCTCTGGGTCGGCCGTGCCTCCATCACGATCCCCGCGATCCGGATCGGGGCCGGCGCGTCGGCCACGGGGGCACGATCCGCGGCCTGCCACCCGAGCCCACCGCGAAAGACGGCCGCTTCCGCCCATCGGGCCTGCGTTCGCCGCGGAGCGTCGGCGCTCGGTGCGGGTCGATCCACGAGCAGGGGACCGAACGCCTCGAGCCGCCGTCCGTCGCCACAATCGAGCAATGCGTAGTCGTCGTCGGGCACCATGCCGCCATCATCGCCCGAGCGTGCAATGTTCGTGCAACCCGCGCGTCAGGAGTGTGATGGCGATCTCCGAGCCGATCGAGGGCCTCGCATTTCTGCGTGGGCGACCACCGTCCCCGCGGGCCGGCGTGCTGCTTCGACTGCTCGCCGCCGCGGGACGGTTCATCGGACGACACGTGGCAGGGCTGCGCTGGTCGGTGGAGGGCATCGAGCACCTCCCCGTGGGCGGTGGGTACGTCGTGGCCTGCGCAATCCATCGGAGCTGGGTCGATGCGGCGCTCCTCGTCGGCGTCCTTCCGCTGGAGCCGCGCATCTGGTACCTCGGCAGCGGGGCAGCCGCGTTCCGGGCGCGATGGTCGGAGTGGCTGCTCCGCCTGATCGGCGGAATCCTGCCTGTCTATCGGGGTGGGACGGACGTCGACGTCCACGTGGACGCGGCACGGGCCGTCCTGGACGGTGGCGCCATCTTCGGGATCTTCCCCGAGGGGAGCCGAAGAGGTGAGCCATTCGGCCCGGAGCCGTTCCGGCGCGGCGTCGGCCTCATCGGGCTGCGGACTGGCGTCCCGATCGTCCCCGTGATCCTCGCCGGAACCGCTGAGCTGTACCGGGGCCGCCGGATCATCCTCCGCATTCTGCCCCCGACGACGGCCCCGGCGCTCGCTGCGCTCGAAGGCGCGCCACAGCCCGGGTCATCGGAGGAGCTCGCGGCCGCCCGAGCCGCGACGACCGCGCTCCAGTCGGTCATGGCGCCGCACATCGCCGAGCTGGCCCGGTCGTGTGACGATCCGCCTACCACTCCCCGCCGCTGGCGCTGGTTGACGAACCTGGTGCGCTAGGTGTGATTCCCACGGACGTTCTCGGCAGGGACCTCTCGTGGGCTGATCGACCTGGCTCATCAAGTCGAGCCCGTCCACGCTCGGCCGGGCAGTGGATTCGACGGATGTCGGGGACGGCCACGCTCGTACGCCGCGATTCTGATGAGCCAGATGCATCAAGGCG
>JBKJVO010000185.1:0-3226 GCA_046717305.1 Candidatus Limnocylindrales bacterium | reverse complement strand
ATTCGATCCCTTCGTTGTCTACAACGCGTCAGGTCACGTGGTGGCCCGCGATGGGGACACGGTGTCCTTCATCTCGCGCGACGGACCTTTTGAGCCACCCGACCGCTGTGGGCGACACGAATGGGTCGCCGTCTCGTTTGGTCGCGACTCGACGCGCCCGTAGTGCGAATCGAATCCAGAGGTCACCGTATCAAGCGGTGCAGAGAGCCGGTCGGGATCATGGCGTTGCGATCTGTGTTTGAACGTTGAAGTAGATCTCGACGTTACGGATGTGCGTGTAGTAGGCGTTCGTGCATCCGTCGCAATCATTGGCGACAAGGATGCCGTAGGCCTTGTTCTGGTAGTACATGGGAGAACCGCTGTCGCCGCCCCAGGCGTTCCGATAGCGGATCAATGCTCGCGGCAGCCTCAACTCGGTGTTGGCCACCCACCGATCCAGTGAGTGCGACGATGCTGGCTAGGACGGCAATCCGGATCCGGACCATTTCGATCTCCCTGATCGAGGGTGCGCTTGAACTCCAGCCTAGCACGAGCCAAATCGCCTTCCGGTTCCGAGATCCAGCGTCGCACTGGCGCCTCTGGGCTCTCGGGTCCGTCGAGCCTGCAGTCGCCTACCGGGAGAATCGAAACGCCCGGGCCCAATGACCCGGGCGTCCCTGTGTGCGCGCCGCGAACTCTTCTGATCGCAGCGAGCCGGTTCGGACCTAGAAGTCCATGTCTCCGCCGCCGCCGTGGCCGTGGCCGCCGCCGGCGCCGTCCTTCTTCTCCGGGATGTCCGTGATGAGCGTCTCCGTCGTGAGGACCATCGCGGCGATGGAGGCGGCGTTCTGGAGGGCCGAGCGGGTCACCTTGGCCGCGTCGACGATCCCCTTCTTGAACATGTCGCCGTACTCGTCCCTGAGGGCGTCGTAGCCGTGCCCAGCCTTGAGGCCCTTGACCTTCGCCACGACGACCTCACCGGACTGGCCGGCGTTGTCGGCGATCTGCCGGGCGGGCGCCTCGAGGGCCTTGCGGACGATCTCGACGCCGACCTGGGCATCGGGATCCAGCTTGAGCTTGTCGAGGATCGGCATCGCCTGGAGGAGGGTCGTGCCGCCGCCGGCGACGAGACCTTCCTCGACCGCCGCGCGGGTGGTCGACAGGGCGTCCTCGATGCGGTGCTTCTTCTCCTTCAGCTCGACCTCGGTGGCCGCGCCGACCTTGATGACCGCCACGCCGCCGGACAGCTTGGCGAGGCGCTCCTGGAGCTTCTCGCGGTCGTAGTCCGAGGTCGTGTCCTCGATCTGGGCCTTGATCTGGACCATCCGACCCTTGATCTGATCCGGGCTGCCGTCGCCGTCGATAATCGTCGTGTCGTCCTTCGTGGCGACAACGCGGCGGGCGCGGCCGAGGTCCTCCATCGTGACCGAGTCCAGCTTCCGTCCGATCTCTTCGGAGATCACCGTGCCGCCGGTCAGGGTGGCGATATCGCGGAGCAGCTCCTTGCGGCGATCGCCGAAGCCCGGGGCCTTGCCGGCGAGCACGGAGACCGTGCCGCGAAGCTTGTTCACCACGAGCGTCGCGAGCGCCTCACCGTCGACATCCTCGGCGATGATCACGATCGGCTTGCCCTGCTGGACCGCCTTCTCGAGCGCCGGGAGCATGTCCTGGACGCTGGAGATCTTCTTGTCCGTGATGAGGATGACCGGGCTCTCGAGCACGGCCTCCATCCGGTCCGCGTTCGTCACGAAGTAGGCGGAGATGTAGCCGCGGTCGAACTGCATCCCCTCCGTGTATTCCTTCTCGAGGCCCAGGCTCTGGCCCTCCTCGACGGTGATGACGCCGTCCTTGCCGACCTTGTCCATCACCTCGGCGATGATCTCGCCGACCTCGGGATCCGCAGCGGAGATCGCCGCGACGGCCGCGATCTGCTCGCGGGAGTCGACCGGACGGGCGACCCGCTTGATCTCCTCAACGACGGCCGCGACGGCCTTCTCGATGCCGCTCTTGATGACCATCGGGTTGGCCCCGGCAGTCACGACGCGGAGGCCCTCCGCAACCATCGCCTGGCCCAGGACGACCGCGGTGGTCGTGCCGTCGCCGGCGACGTCGTCCGTCTTGGTCGCGACCTCCTTGAGGAGCTGCGCACCCATGTTCTCGAACGGGTCCTCGAGCTCGATGTCGCGAGCGATCGTGACGCCGTCATTCGTGATGGTGGGGGCGCCGAACTTCTTGTCGAGGACGACGTTGCGGCCCTTGGGGCCGATTGTCACCCGGACGGCGTCCGCGAGGCGGTCAATACCGCGCTTGAGTGATCGACGTGCGGTTTCGTCGAAGATGAGCTGCTTGGCCAATTTGGGTATTCCTCCAGAGTTGTAAGGGCAATCCGGGCTGTCGCTCGTGGGGCGCGGATCCCGCGCCGCGGGCGTCAGTCCTCGACGATTGCGAGAATGTCCTTCTGGCTGACGATCAGGAGCTCGTCGCCGTCCACCTTGAACTCGGTGCCGGCGTACTTGCCGTAGAGGACCTTCTGGCCCACCTTGACGTCCATCGCTTCGCGCTTGCCGTCATCGAGGATGCGGCCCGGGCCGACGGCGAGGATGCTGCCCTCCTGGGGCTTCTCCTTTGCGGTATCCGGCAGGACGATGCCGCTCTTGGTCATCTCTTCGCGCGCGCTCGGCTTCACGACGACGCGATCGCCCAACGGGCGAAGCTTCTTCGAGGCAACGGCTTTGGCCAACGTGCTTCCCTCCTGTGACGGCCCTCGGCCGTCGAGTCTCAGTTGCGCGGACTGGCCCCTGGCGCGCAGCGCGCGACGCTTGGCCTGCCCGTTGACGTTCCCTCGGTGCCGCCCGACGGGTACGATCCCGGCACGTCCTCCCGTTCGTCGGGGCGCCCGTGAGACCGTTGCTCCACGTCGATTAGCACTCTCGGTGTGAGAGTGCCAGCAGTGTAGGCAGCGCGTGCTCAGGCTGTCAACCTCGTGTACTCGAAGGGTATGCATCCCAACGTCTGTGCTGACCCGCCCCCCGCATCGCCCGCTCGCGCCCGCGTCGACCGCGTCGTGCTCAGGCAACCGAGCCCTCGCGAACCGTCGTTGAGAGCCCCCGTGATGCTGGGGGCAGCATTTCGGGTGGTAGCGACCCGCCAGGCTCCGTTGCACAGACTTGAGGCCTGCGTTGAGAGCCCAGAGCCTCGGCGTCTCGTGCTCAGCCCGATGCTCGGATCGTCACGGCGGACCGCGGAC
>JBKJVO010000184.1:0-3804 GCA_046717305.1 Candidatus Limnocylindrales bacterium | reverse complement strand
AAGCACGGCTACGCGATCATGCAGGACGTCGAGAGCGGCACGGGCCGGCCGATGGGTGCCGGCACGCTGTACGCCGCGCTCGTTCGTCTCGAGGAACAGGGCCTGATCGAGCCCCTCGCGCCGGTCGACCGGCGACGGCCGTATCGCTTGACGGCTGTCGGGGCCACCAACCTCGCGGAGCAGCTCCGTGGCCTTTCGCAGTTCGCCCAGCAGGGCCTTCGACAGCTGGGCGAGACCAAGCCATGAGAGCCCTGCTCGTCCGTCTCTATCCCGCCCGCTGGCGGGCCCGCTACGGCGACGAGTTCGAGGCGATCCTCGACGAGCGCCCGCTGGGCCCGTTCGACGTGGCGGACATCCTCCTCGGCGCCCTGGACGCCCAGCTCCGGCTGCGCAAGGTGGGCGCCGACATCGCACACGGAAGGGGTTTCTCCATGTCACTGCGCATCGGCGGCTTCGCGGCCATCATCGGTGCCGCGTTCTGGCCGGCCGGATTCTTCGCACTCAGCGATGGCGGCCTGGGCCCCCTCGGCCCCATCGACCCCGTCGTCGCGCGGCTCCTGCTGATCACCGGATCGCTGGCACTGCTCGTGGCCCTCGCCGGACTCAGCGCCTTCCAGGCGCGAACGCACCCGCGTCTCGCCTGGGCGGCCTTCGCGCTGCCCACGATCGGGACGATCGCGACCATCGTCGGAATCATCGGGTTCCAGCTCGATGAGGATTACTTCCTCGCGTGGCTTCTCGGGACCATGACCTTCTTCGTGGGCTCGACGTTGTTCGCGATCGCGACGTATCGGACGGCGGCACTGTCGCGTGGAGCCGCGCTGCTCCTCGGCGTCGGCTCGGGCCTGACGATGATCTTCCTGATTTCCGGCGGGGCGAACCCATCGCCCATCTTGGTGGTCATCGCCTTGGGCCTCTTCGGGCTGGGCTGGGGCGCGCTGGGTATCCAGGCGATCCGCCTCGACCGGCCGGCCACCGCCTCGAGCCCGGGCTGACGGGTAACGCGACCGGGCTGACGGGTAACGCGACCGGGCCGGCGTCGCGTTACATCACGTACGGACATGTTGTATCATTCACGGCATGGAGCGCACCCAGATTTCCCTCACCGAGGAGCAGGCCGAGCGGCTGCGTCGCCTGGCGCGGCGCCGGCACACGTCGATGGCGGCCCTCATCCGGGATGCCGTTGATGCTGCCTATCCGCTTGCGGGTGACACGAATCGACGATGGGTCGCCGCGCTCGAGGCGGTCGGCGGGTTCCATTCCGGGACGGGATCGATCTCCGAAGATCACGACGATTCGGTCGCAGCCGCGTTCAGCGAGTGACGGCCTTTGTCGATACCTCGGCCCTGTACGCACTCCTCGATGAGGACGACTCCAATCACATCCGGGCGCGTGCCACGTTCAACCGCCTTCGCGGCCGAGAGCTCGTCACGCACTCGCACGTCGTCGTCGAGGTCGTCGCGCTCGTCTCCAGGCGCCTCGGTTGGGCGGCCGTCGAGCGCCTCCTCGACCGCATCCTGCCGGTGCTGCGCGTCGTGACGGTGGACGAGGCGACCCACGCGACGGCGCTCCGTGCGTTTCGAGGAGCCGCGTCCGTCGGCGTGAGCCTCGTCGATCAAGCCAGCTTCGCGGTGATGCGGGCCGAGGGCATCGATCAGGCATTCGCGTTCGATGGCGACTTCGCGACCGAGGGATTTGGCGAGGCCTGAGGTCGGTCGCACGACCTCGAGTCAGACCGGTTTGAAGGCCTCGAACGGCTGGCGGCAGTCGCGGCAGTAGAAGAGCGAGCGGCACTGGGTGGGGCCGAACGCGCTATCCATCGCGACGCGCCCGGAGGCGCACCAGGGGCAGCGAACGTCGGCCGGCTCGGCGGGCGGGGCGAAGCCGGACTGTGCCAGGCGCTCGCGGCCGAGGTCGCTGATCCGGTCCGAGGTCCACGGGACACGCCAGGTGAACTCGACGGTCGTTGTGCGCCCGAGTGGCGCGAGCGCTTCGAGGACGGAGCTCCGAATGATGTCGAGGGCGGGGCAACCGACGAAGGTCGGGAGCAGCTCGATCTCGATTCCGGCGCCCGTCACGGCAACGCGCTCGACGATCCCGAGATCAACGATCGAGACGGTCGGGATCTCGGGATCGTGGACAGACCGCAGGAGGTCACGGACCGCCGCCTCGTCGAGGGTCATGGCTGTGGCCGGGGTGAGCGCGGCGGTCACCACGTGGCTCCCGGTTCGGAGCGGCGGACCGAGGTGAACTCGCCCCACAGCCAGCGGAAGGCGTCCGAGTGGCCGGTCCGTGCTGCCCCTGCGTCGGCCGCGGGCTCGAGGGTGAGAGCGATCCCGAGCGGGCCGAGGATTGCCGCGACTTCGGTGCGCCAGCCGGCGAAGGCCGCGGACATCGGGCGGGTGAGGATCCCCGCATCGAGGAGCGCGGCCTCTCCCTCGGGAGCCGCGAGGACCGTCGGCGCGTCCGGCGCGAGCGTTTCGAGCGCGGCCACGAACCGCGCGCGCGCCTCCCCGCCGGCGCGGGCGAGCCGGTCCGCCCACGCGAGCATGTGCATGAGGTGATAGCGCTCCTCGCGCCGGATCTTCGCGACGAGCTCGGCGAGCGGCGTCCATCCCTCCCCGATCGACGCGAGCCGAGCGGCGTCCGCGGTGTCGTAGAGGAATCGCCGTGCGATCGTGGTCGCCCAGTCGCCCCGCGCATGATCGAGCAGGCGTGCATGCCGGTACGCCTCGGGCTCGCGATCGTAGGCCAGCGCGTCGGCGTCGCGGCCGTCACGGACGAGCCCGGCAAGGAGTTCGTAGAGCGCCCGCGCATGTCCCAGCTCGTCCTGGGCGATCGAGCTCATCGCGACGTCTTCCTCGAGGATCGGGGCGATGCCCGTCCACTCGGAATCGGAGAACCCGATGACGAACTCGTCGTCGGCCATCGAGAGGATGAAGTCGGCGAGCGCCGCTTCTGTCCGAGGCTCCAGCGCGATCGCCGTCATCGGTCGCGGGCCCTGGGCTTGGACGTCCCCGCTCGCTCGCGCGCGGCAGCCAGCTTGTCGCGCATCACGTAGCCGCCGGGCTTCTTGAACGACCGGTCGAGCGGTGGCTGGAGCAGGTCGAGGTCGTCGAGGACCGCGATGTCCGCCCGACGGACCACCCACAGCCGGGTGCTCTCGCCGCGCCGCCCGAACAGCTCGCGCGCGTAGTGGAGCGCCAGCTCCGCGTCGGGGGCCATCACGTTCCCGCCATGGCGCATCGGGTCGCCGTCTTTCTCCTGGCGGAAGACCTCATACGGCTCGAGGACCCCGGCCGGCTCACCGACCGGCGAGATCGGTGCGCCCTCGTCGATCATGCGGCCCCCGTCGTCGGTCATGCCGCGACCCTGGGCGCGGCGAGGATCGCCGCCCGGACCCAGGCCGTGGCCTCGCGGTTGCGGCGCCGGAACTCGAGGCGCTCCTCGGACATCGGGCCGTGGTTCGTGACGACCGTCCGGAGCTCGTTCCAGTCCGGGTCGGTGTAGCGCCACTCCCCGGCGCCCTGGTCATATCGCAGGTCGGGGTCGGGGATCGTCAGGCCCAGTTCGAGGATCCGCGGTACGTAGATCGTGAGGAATTCCTGGCGGAGCTCCTCGGACGTCTTCGCCTTGATCCGCCAGTGGAGATCGCGGTCCTTCGTACGATCGCTTCGCGGGCCGTGCATCTGCATGAGCGGGCCCCACCATCGATCGAGGGCCTCCTGGACCATGGCTCGCTGGGCCTCCGTCCCGTTCATCAGGGTCACGACGACATCGCGCCCATGCATGATGTGGACCGAC
>JBKJVO010000183.1:0-4150 GCA_046717305.1 Candidatus Limnocylindrales bacterium | reverse complement strand
TCGAGCGGGACTGCCGTCGCGGGCTCGCTCGGCGCGTCGGCGTCCGCCGCTTGGTCGCCATGCGCTAGACCTCGACCACGACGGGAAAGACCATCGGCCGCCGCTTCGTCTTCTCGTACAGGTAGCGCGAGATGGCGTCCTTGATCTGGACCTTCAGGAGTGCGATCTCGCTGATGTGGTCGCCGGGATTCTCGATCGCCTTGATGACTCGCTCCACGGCCCCCTCGACGATTCGGTCGTGCTCGGCGCCGTGGACGAAGCCGCGGGTGATGATCTCCGGACGTCCGACGACGTTGCCGCGCTGCTTGTCCACGGTCACGACGATCATGAACATGCCGTCGTTGGCGAGGGCGCGCCGGTCGCGCAGGACGATCTCGCCCACCTCGCCGACGGACAGGCCGTCAACGAAGACGTAGCCGGCCGGAACCGGGGTGCCCCGGCGTGCCGTGCCGTCGGCGAGGAACTCGATCGGCTGCCCGTTCTCGATGATGAACACGTTGTCCGGCAGGACGCCCGTCTCGATCGCAAGACGGCCATGCTGAACCTGCATCCGGAACTCGCCGTGGATCGGGATGAAATGCTTCGGCTTCGTCAGGCCGAGCATCAGCTTCAGCTCCTCCTGGCTGGCGTGGCCGGAGACGTGGGCGCGCTTGATCGTGTGATAGAAGACGTTCGCTCCCGCCTTGAACAGGTTGTCGATCGTCCGGCTGACGTACTCCTCGTTGCCGGGGATCGGGCTGGCGCTGACGATGACCGTGTCGCCCCCCTTGATCTCGACAAACCGGTGGTCGCGATTCGCCATCCGGGCCAGGCCCGCCATCGGCTCGCCCTGCGCGCCGGTGGTGCAGATCACCAGCTTGTTGTCGGGCACATCGTTGAGACGGTCCTTCGGAACGATCCGCCCGGCGTCGTACGTCAGGTAGCCCAGCTCGGACGCGATCCGGAAGTTCTGCTCCATCGACCGCCCGATCACCGTCACCTGCCGGTCGAACGTGGCCGCGGCGTCGAGGACCTGCTGGACGCGGGCGATGTTGCTCGCGAACGTCGCGACGATGACCCGGCCATCCAGCGGTTCCATGATCTCGCGGAAGGCCTCGCCGACCGTCCGTTCCGAGGGCGTGTAGCCAGGGTTCTCCGCCCGCGTCGAGTCGGACAGGAGGCAGATGACTCCTTCCTCGCCGAGCTTGGCGAGGGTGTGGAAATCGGACAGCTTGCCGTCCACGGGCGTGTGATCGAACTTGAAGTCACCGGTGTGGACGACGGTCCCGACCGGGGTTCGCAGCGCGATCCCCATCGCGTCCGGAATGGAGTGCCCGATCCGGAACGGGACGACGCCGAACGGGCCGATCTGGAGGTCGTCTCCGGGTTCGAGTGAGAGGAGGGGGTTGTTATGGAGCTTGTGCTCCCGCACCTTGTTGCCCAGGAGCCCGCGGGCGAGCGTGGATGCGTAGACGGGAACGCCCGGGAACTCCGGGAGGATGTACGGCAGGCCGCCGACGTGATCCTCGTGGGCATGGGTGATGAGGAAGGCCTTGACGTTGGCCTTGCGCTCCTTGAGGTAGGTGACATCCGGAATGACGAGGTCGATCCCGAACATCTCCTCGTCCGGGAACATGAGGCCGCAGTCGATCACGACGATGTCGTCGCCGTACTCGAAGACGTACATGTTCTTGCCGATCTCCCCCACCCCGCCGAGCGGGATGATGCGGAGCGGCGTGTCAATGGACGGCCCGTGGGCCGATTTCTTTGGCATGGGTTGACTGGTTCCGATCAGAAGAAGGTCGGCGCGTCGAGCGCCGGGTCGGCCGAGACGGCATCAGGTGTCGGTAGCGGGACAGTATCGGCTGGTTGCCCGGTCTGAGTGCGCCGTCGCCTGGCGTCGAGGAGGGCCGTCGGGATTCCGGCGGCATCGTCGTAGCTCTGGCGCTCGACGTCCGGCGCGCGGAGGGCTGCGGCGGGGTGGTACATCGCGTAGACCAGTGCCGCGCCGGCGCCGGTCGCGGGATCCACCGGGTGGAGCGTCCCGTGCGCCTGGCCGATCCGCGCGCCCGGAATGAACCGGCCCATCGAGTGACGCCCGAGCGTGACGATCAGGGCCGGGTCCAGGACCTCCAGCTGGCGGTGGAGGTACGGCAGGCACGCCGCGATCTCATCGGCCTCCGGGTCGCGGTTGTCAGGCGGGCGGCACTTCACGACGTTCGTGATGAAGACCTCCTCCCGGCGCCACCCGATCGTGGCCAAAAGTCGGACGAGCAGGTCGCCCGCGCGGCCGACGAACGGCCTGCCCAGGCGATCCTCGTTCATGCCGGGCCCCTCCCCGACGAACACGACCTCCGTATCCGGATGGCCCTCGCCGGGCACGGCGTGCGTCCGTCCTGCGTGCAGTGGGCAGCGGGTACAGGCGCGAACCTCCACCGCGATGCCCTCGAGCGCCTCGCGGCGCTCGGCGGGCGTCACGCGGGTGCCTCGATCGGCTCGGACCGGCGCGAACGTGCGCGGACCCAGCCTCGCGACACCAGTGCCTCGGCGATCTCGACCGCGTTCGTGGCCGCACCCTTGCGCAGATTGTCCGAGACGACCCACAACGCGAGTCCGCGGCCGTCTGCCACGGACGGGTCCTGGCGGACGCGACCGACGAACACCTCGTCGTGGCCGGCCGCCCGGCTGGCCAGCGGATACTCGTGAGCGGACGGATCGTCCTGGACCACGACGCCCGGAACCGCCGCGAAGAGGGCCCGCGCCGTGGCCGGGCTGATCGGCTTGGTGGTCTCGACGTGGACCGCTTCCGAATGGCTGACGAAGACCGGGACGCGGACCGCCGTGCACGAAACGCGGAGGTCCGGCAGGTGCAGGATCTTGCGGCTCTCCGTGACGACCTTCCACTCCTCTTTCGTGTACCCGTTGTCGAGGAAGACGTCCACCTCGGGCAGCGCGTTGAAGGCGATCGGATGCGGGTAGACCGTCGCCGTCTTCGGCTCGCCGACGACGTGGGCGCGGATCTGGGCCTCCAGCTCTGCGAGCGCGGAGGCTCCCGTGCCGGAAACCGCCTGGTAGGTATCCACGACCACCCGCTCCAGCCCGACGGCGTCGCGAAGCGCCATGAGCACCGGGACAAGCTGCATCGTGGAGCAGTTCGGGTTCGCGACGATTCCTTCGTGCCACTCGAGGTCGTCAGGGTTCACCTGGCTGACCACGAGGGGGACCTCCGGATCCATGCGCCACGCGCTCGAATTGTCGATGACGGTCGCCCCGCGTGACGCGGCCGCCGGAGCGAGCTGCCTGGACGTGTCGCCGCCGGCGCTGAAGAGGGCGATGTCCACGCCGTCAAAGGCGTCCGGAGCGGCCTCGCCGACCTCCAGGGTTCGGCCGGCAACAAACATCATCCGGCCTGCGGACCGCGCGGACGCGAGCAGCCGAAGCTCGCCGAACGGGAAGTTCCGCTCGGTGAGCACCTGGACCATGGTCCGACCGACGACGCCGGTTGCGCCGACGACCGCGACCGTCAGGGGCGAGGACTGGCTCATCCGGGCATGGCTCCGCGTGGATTCCTGATCAGGCGGGCACCGGCCGAGTATAGCAGCGAGGTCGGCGGCGACCCTCCGGCGAACGGTGCCGCAAGGGTCGCCCCAGGCCTCGTGTCGTCAGTCAGACGGTTTCCTTGGCGAGGTGGCGCTGCATCGCCGCCTTGCGCGAGAGGTTGATCCGGCCCTGGCGATCGACCTCGATCACGACGACCATGACCTCGTCCCCGACGCTCACGACGTCCTCGACGGTCGGCACGTGGTAGTCGGCGAGCTCGCCGATCCGGACGAGGCCCTCCTTGCCCGGCAGGATCTCGACGAACGCGCCGAAGCCCATGATCCGGGTGACCTTGCCGAGGTACAGCGAGCCGACCTCGACTTCACGGGTCAGGCTCTCGATCCAGTTGATGGCCTTGCGAGCGTTCTCGCCGGAGACGGCCGCGATCTCCACGGTCCCGTCATCCTCGACGTTGATCTCGGTCTGGGTCTCTTCCTGAATCTTGCGGATCATGGATCCACCCTTGCCGATGATCTCGCGGATCTTCTCCGGGTTGATCTTGATCGTGGTGATGCGCGGCGCGAAGTCGCTCATCTGGCCACGGGCCTCGGGCATGACCTCGGTCATCTTG
>JBKJVO010000182.1:0-7002 GCA_046717305.1 Candidatus Limnocylindrales bacterium | reverse complement strand
CAGAGCATGGGATGCTTCCACGGCCCGACTGGTAGGCATCCCGGATAGCGTGCCGGCCTCGCGTCCGTTCGCCTATGCCGCTCCGTGCTGCTGGGAGCAGCACTCTCTGGTCTTGCTCGGCGATACGGCCCTTCCGACCCATTCACGGAACGATGATGGCTCGCCCGAGCACGAGACCGGTGGTTGGGGGCCCGTCTGCCGGTCCGTACCCGCGTTTTGCCGGTGGGAGCAGCACTCGACGGTCTGCGGACGGCGATCAGATGCGGAAGTTCGAGCGAGGCTTCGCCTCGAGCAGGAGCGGCCGGTTCACGCGAAAGGCGTCGATCTCGGCAGCGGATGGCGTCTCGCCGTCCAGCGCGAGCTCAACGAGGATCCGCCCGAGCACGGAGGCGAACTTGAAGCCGTGGCCGGCCCCCAGGGCGAGGACGATGCCCGGATGGTCCGGCAGGCGGTCCACGACGAAATCGCGTTCCGGCGTGAGGGTGTAGAGGCACGTCTTGGTGACGAGGTCCGGCCCGACGGCACCCGGCAGGTATCGCTCGAGGAACGCGTACACCCGCGCGTGCGCCGCGAAGTTCACCTCGAACGTCCGGGTCCGCGGCGTGCACTCGTCGCCACCCACGTCCTGGGCCGCCTTCGGGCCCGGCTCGCCGTACGTCGGGCAGCCGTAGAAGGCGGGCTCGTCCATCCAGATCCAGATCGGGAACCGATCCGGCGCGAACGCCGACGGGTCCGGACAGGCGAAGTACGTCACCTGCTCCCGCGTGACGGTGAGCGGCAGCCGACGACCGAGTGAGGCGAGCACGTCGTTCGTCCAGGCGTCCGTCGCGAGAACGACCCGGCCCGCGCGGTGGACGGTCCCATCGGCCGTCGAGACCTCGTATTCGCCGCCGTCATCGCGGATCCCGACGACCGGCGTCCGGTCCAGCAGCGTGGCCCCGTGCGCCAGGGCAAGGGCTCGATGGGCCGGGTTGCCGCGGTTCGGGTCGGCGATGCCGGACTCAGCCTGGTAGATGACGGACGTGTCGTCGGGCAGGTGCCATTGCGGCCACCGGCGCATCGTCTCGGCGGCGTCGAGGCGCTCGAACGGGACGTCCTCCGCGGTCAGGCTCCCGGTGTAATCGGCCTGGTCCGTCACGCCACCGGCCGGGTAGAGGTCGATGCCACCGGTCTTCGTGACGATCCGCTCGCCGCTCGCCGCCTCCACCTCCGCCCAGCAGGCGTACGCACGGCGCGCGAGCCGGACGTAGTCCCGGCGGTGGTAGGAGAGCCGGATGATCCGCGAATGGTCGCGTGACGCGCCGTTCGGATGGTCGAACTCGAACTGCTCCAGGCCGAGCACCCGCGTTCCCGGCCGCTTCGCCGCCCAGTGGGCGGCCGCGGAACCGATTGCGCCGAGACCCACCACGACGACGTCCCATTCCCGCTGCATGCCCGGACGCTAGCATCTCGCCCGGCGAGCAGGGGCCACCGGTCCGCAGCGCGGGACCGAATCGATCCCGCGCGACCTCGTCTGACGAACGAGGTGACGACGCGCTCAGGCGGCGGACGCGCCGGGAGCGATCAGGTCCAGGACGGCGCCGAGGTGGTGCCGGTAGGCGCTCCCCTCGTAGTCGTTGAGCGGATGCGCTTCCATCGCGTGCTCCTCGATCTTCCCGCCGCGCCGCAGGTAGACCACCGGGTAGATCGCCCCCAGGCCGTCCGCCTCGATGGTCATCGCCACGGCGTCCGGGCCATCCGAGTCGAGGAAGTGGGCGAGCGGCAGGATGCCGCGATCGCGGATGCCGTCGTCCGGCGAGACCGAGACGACGCGGGTGAGATACGCCTTCTGATGCCACAGCTCGGGGGCCATGGTCGCCTCCGAGAGGAGGTAATCGCGCAGATTGCCGAGCGCGATCTCTGGCGCCTCGGGCGTGATCCCGAAGGCCGTCTCCGCGAGTCGCCGGACGAGGATTCGGGCGTTGTAGCGGTGACCCTGGATTGCTCCGGAGTAGCTCGGGATCCCATGTTTCTTGAGCCCGGACGCCCCTTGCGTGATCGTCCCTGCGAAGTGGATCCCGGGGATGGTGGCGGACTCCCAGAACGCGGTCTGGGCCGGCAGGCGGCTCTGGCCGAATGTCGCGACGCCGAGCGCCGGGAGATCGAGCAGCGGGCAGGTGAAGCCCGTCGCCGCGATCACCTCGTCCACCTCCAGGCTCACAGGCATCCCGTTGTCGCTTCGCTTGAGGTCCACGCGGAGGCCGCCGGGAACCTTCGAGATCCCGTCGGTGGCCGCCGACAGGATGTCGACGCCGCCGCCGAGGGCCGCATCCTCGAACGGCTGGACGTAGCGGGCGCGCACCCCAACGAGCGAACGGGTCTCGATCGACGTCTTGGCCGGGGACGGTGACGAGAGCGTGATCCGGCTCGCCCATTGGAGCAGCCCGGATGCCAGTTCGAAGCCGGAGTTCTGCTTGCCGAGGAGGAAGAGCCGCTTGCCGGCGTACGTCTCCGCAGCGCGCGTGTCCGCGTAGTGCACAGACAACTCGATGCCGGGCGTCGCCGGGCTGTACGGCTGGGCCACGCCGACCGCCACGATGAAGTGTTGGCAGCGGTACTCGCCGTCGCTCGTGGCGACGATGAAGCGCGGGCCGTCCGGTCCGTCCTCGCGCCGCGTGGTCGTCCACGTACAGCCGTAGCGGACGGCGATCCCCGCCCGTTCGGCAAACGCCGTCAGGTTGGCCTCCATTTCCGGGCGTGACGGAAAGTCGGAGGACCCGTCCATGAACTCGGCCTGGAGGCCCCTGAGATCCGGCTCGGACGCCAGCAGGGAGTTCCAGTCCCATCGCTCGAACGCTCGACTCCGTCGATCCGCCGGGGCGTATGGCTTCGTCCACGACAGGAGCCGCTGGAAGAAGGGCCAGCGGCGGAACATCCCGCCCGGGCCGAGGTCCGCCGACAGGACGGCGTGCCCGATCCCCAGCCGCGACAGGAAATAGCTGGTCTGGAGCCCGCCCGGGCCGGAGCCAACGACGATCACCGGGTACTCCCCCGGCGGGAACGGCCGGTCCGTGTCCGCCATCGGCCCGCTCAGCTCCGCAGCCGGTTCGCGTTCCGCAGCCGGCGCGCCTGGGCCTGGAGCATCCGGAACATCACCTTCGGATGCTCGACGAGGAACGGCTCGATCGCCGTCCCGGCCAGGACGATGCAGCGGAGGGGGCGTGTGGCGATCACGTCGGCCGTCGGCGGTTCGCTCAGGAGAATGGACACTTCGCCAAAGAACTCGCCGCGCCCGAGGGTCGCGCGCTGGGACCCATCCACCACCACGGCGGCCTCGCCGTCCATGATCACGTAGAAGGCCGACCCGGTCAGGCCCTGGCGAAGGACGCGGGCACCCTCCGCGAAGAAGGCCTCCTCGAACCGACTGGCGACGCCCATCAGCTGCGGCATGCTCAGGTCGGCGAAAAGCGTCATGCCGGCAAGCGCGTCGGCGATCTCGTCGCGGGTGGCCATCGTGACGGGCTTCCTCCGTTCCGCCCCGGTCCGGGACGTCACTGCGGATTGTGCATCGTCCGGGGCCGGCGCGGGCGGACCGGCGCGGGCGGGACCGGCGCGGGCGGGGCCGGCGCGGGCGGAATCGCCACGCCCGACCGGCGGTCAGCCTTGACGCGGCCACGGAGGACGCGCAGCATCGGAGGCCTCCAGTCAGGGAGTCCAGAGGATCCAGATGTCCGTGCCCGCCCCGCGCCGTGCCGAGCTGCTCGCCGCATGCCCGCTGTTCCGCGGCGTCGGCGAGGCGGGCATCGCCGCGCTCGCCAGCCGCGCTGCCGAAGTCGACTTCCCGGCCGGCCATGTGATCGCGCGACAGGGCGAAATCGGCACCGGGTTTTTCGTTGTGGTGTCCGGCATGGTCCGGGTTGTTCGCGACGGTAGCGTGGTGGCGCACCTGGGCCCCGGTGAGTTCTTCGGGGAGCTGTCGGTCCTCGATCGGCTGCCACGCAACGCGATGGTCGCCGCGGAGGAGGCCACGACCTGCCTCGCCCTGGCGTCCTGGGACTTCGACGCCGTCCTCCTCGAGAACCCCGCGCTCGCCCTCGCCATCCTGCGCGGCGTTGCCACGCGACTGCGCGAGGCCACCGAGGCGGTCCGGCACTGACGCGGCCGACCGTGGCCAGTTTCGACATCCGATGAGCGATCCCCGAGACAGTGCGTCCGGCACGCCGGGCACGCTGGCCTTCCTGTTCTCCGACATCGAGGGCTCCACACGCCTGGAGCAGACCGTGGGCACGGCACCCTACGCGACGATCCGCGAACGGCATCGGCAGCTGCTCCGCGCGGCCTTTGCTGCGCACCACGGGACCGAACAGGGCACGGAAGGCGACTCGTTCTTCGTCGTCTTTCCGGCCGCGAGCGACGCGGTCGGGGCCGCGCTGGACGCACAGCGAGCCGTCGCCCACGAAGCGTGGCCGGACGGGGCGACCGTTCGCGTCCGGATGGGACTGCATGCCGGCGAAGCGACGGCCGTCGGCGGGAGCCTCGTGGGGCTCGCGATCAACCGGGCGGCCCGGATCGCGCACGTTGCCCACGGTGGCCAGGTCCTCGCCTCCGAAACGGTCCGATCGCTCGTGGGTACGAGCCTCCCGACCGGCGCCGGCTTCCTGGACCTCGGGGCGCACCGCCTCAAGGACCTCCTCGAGCCGGAACGCCTCTACCAGCTCACCGCACCAGACGTCCCGGCGACCTTTCCGCCGCTTGCGTCGCTCGATGCGCGCCCGAACAACCTGCCGACACAGCTGACCTCGTTCGTCGGGCGCGACGAGGAGCTCGCGACCGCCTGCGAACTGCTGTTGGCGAATCGGATCGTCACCATGACCGGGCCTGGCGGGACCGGCAAGACGCGGCTCTCGCTCCAGGTCGCGGCCTCCGCAGTGGATGACTTCCCGGATGGCGTCTTCTTCGTGGCCCTGGAGACGGTGCGCGATCCGGCCCTCGTCGCGTCGCGGATCGCCGGCGAGATCGGCCTCTCCGAGTCCGGCGGCCGGTCCGGGAAGGACATCCTCATCGAGTGGCTGACCGGCAAGCAGGTGCTCCTGATCCTCGACAACTTCGAGCAGGTCCTGGACGCCGGCCCCGTCGTGGCCGAGATCCTCCGGGCCGCGCCCGGGCTCAAGGTGATCGCGACGTCGCGAGCCCCTCTCCGGATCTCCGGCGAGCAGGAGTTTCCCGTTCCGGGGCTGCCGGTTCCACCGGACCCGGGTTTGCTCGGCGGGTACGAACGGGCGCAGCTCGCGAGTTCCGGCGCGCTGGACCCGGCGCATCTGTCCACCTACGAGGCAGTCCGGCTGTTCGTGGCCCGCGCGGTCGCGGTGCGGCCGGGCTTCTCCGTGACGAACGAGAATGCCCCGGCGGTCGCTGCGATCTGCGCCCGGCTCCACGGCATGCCGCTCGCGATCGAGCTCGCCGCGGCCCGGGTGAAGCTCCTCAGCCCGGACGCGATCCTGACGCGCCTGGAGCACCAGCTCAATGTGCTCGCCGCCGGCGCCCGTGACCTGCCGGCCCGGCAGCAGACGCTCCGCGGCGCGATCGCCTGGAGCTACGACATCCTGGATGACCCCCTGCGCCGGCTCCTCGATCGGCTGTCGGTCTTTGCGGGGGGCTTCGACCTCGACGCCGCCGAGGCGATCGGCGGGCCGTCCCGTGAGATCGGGATGGACGTCCTCGACGGGCTGCTCGCCCTTGCGGACCAGAGCCTGATCCGGTCGCTGGACACGGACCCGCCCCGTTTCCGGATGCTCGAGACGATCCGCGAGTTCGCGGCTGAGATGCTCGACGGGCGCGACGACGCCGCGGCGATCCGGGGCCGCCATACGCGGTGGTATCTCGACCTCGCCGAGACGGCGGCCCCGGGCCTCGCCGGGAGCGAGCAGCGCTCCCTCCTGGAGCACCTCGAGCGGGAGCACGACAACGTCCGGGCCGTCCTGGATCGGGCGGCCGCGGCGGGCGACGCGCCGTCCGCCATCCGGGTGGCCTTCGCGATGTGGCGGTTCTGGCAGAAGCGCGGACACCTCAACGAGGCGCGCCGGCGCCTGGAGGCACTCGCTGCGGCCCCCTCGTCACGCGAGGACCCCACGCTCCGCGCTCGATTGATGGAGGCCCTCGGCGGCGTTCTCTGGTGGCAGGCGGACCTTCTGGCGATGAAAGCCGCCTACGCGGAGGCGGTCGACATCTGGCGGACGCTCGGCGACAAGCGGGAGATCGCGAACGCGCTCTACAACTATTCGTTCGCGTTCACGGTGAGCCTGGACCATCCCGAGGATCCGACGTCCGCGGACCCCGACGGAACGGGTGTCAAAGCGCAGGAGGAGGCGCTCGCGCTGTATCGGGAGATCGGCGACGACCGCGGCGAGGCCAACGTCCTGTGGGGCATCGGGAATCGGGAGTACTTCCTGCGGACGCGCGACGCCGGCGAGGCGCACTTTCGGGAGGCCCTTGAGCTCTTCCGGCGGGTCGGCGACGTGACGATGGAGGCGTGGTCCATGCACATGCTCGGCAGCGCCCTGCTCCGCCGCGATCGCCCCGAGGATTCGCGCCCGATCCTCCGGCATGCGCTCCGCCACTTCCACGACGCGAGCGACGCGGCCGCGATCGCCCTCGTGTTCGATGACCTCGCCTCACAGGCTGTCGCCGATGGCGACCTCCCCCGGGCCGCCCGGATCCGGGGCGCCGCCCGCCGCCTGACCGCCACAACCGGCGCGGAACTCGCGGGCTTCGTGGACGCGCAAGTCGAAGCCGGCGCACGGCCGCACGTGGCCGCTCTGCTCCCTCCGGATGAGCTGGAGCGGTACCAGGCGGAGGGCGCCGCCATGACGCTCGATCAGGCGGTCGCCTACGCCCTCGACACCCCCCTCGAGGCGCTCGGCGACGACGCCCACGCCGTCCACTGACCGCGGCCATGGACAGCGTGCCCGTGACCCCGATCCGCCTCGTGATCCGGACCGCTGTTTCGCCCGAGACCGCATGGAC
>JBKJVO010000181.1:0-5633 GCA_046717305.1 Candidatus Limnocylindrales bacterium | reverse complement strand
GTCCTGTCGCCCGGCCCGGGCGACCCGGCCCGCCTCGCCCGCCCGGTCGCGCTGGCACGCGCGATCATCGAGGACGGACGGCCGTTGCTCGGGATCTGCCTGGGCCATCAGCTCGTCGGGCGCGCGGCCGGCGCGGAGACGAGTCGGCTCCGGTTCGGGCACCACGGGGCCAACCATCCGGTTCGCGACATCGACCTCGGCCTCGTCCAGGTGACCGCCCAGAACCACGAGGTCCAGGTCGTCGGCGACTCGTTGCCCGCCGGCACCGGGTTTCGCGTCAGCCAGGTGAACCTCAACGACGGTTCGGTCGAGGGCCTTCGCCACCGCGAGCTCCCGATCGAGACGGTGCAGTACCACCCGGAGGGCGCGCCCGGCCCCCTCGACGCCCTCGCCGTCTTCGACCGGTTCGTTGCGGCCGTGCGTCAACGGGCAGGCGTATGAGGGCCGCGACAAGTTCGGCGAAGCCGGCTTCGGTCCTGATCATCGGTTCCGGGCCGGTCGTGATCGGCCAGGCGGCGGAGTTCGACTACGCGGGGACGCAGGCGTGCCGCGCCCTTCGCGCGGAGGGCGTCCGGACGATCCTCGTGAACTCCAACCCGGCGACGATCATGACGGACCCGAACGTGGCGGACGCCGTCTACCTCGAGCCACTGACCGTGGACGCCATCGAGGCGGTCATCGCGGCAGAGCGCCCGGAGGGCCTGCTTGCCGGTCTCGGCGGGCAGACAGGTCTGAACCTCGCAATGGAGCTCGCGAAGGCCGGGATCCTGGACCGCTACGGGGTGCGGCTGCTCGGCACGCCGCTCCGGGCGATCGAGATGGCCGAGGACCGCGAGCAGTTCCGCGACCTCCTCGAGCGGATCGGCCAGCCGTACGCCCCATCGGCGATCGTGGAGGGCGCGGCGCGGGACGCCCGCGACACGTCCGCGGATCGTGCCCTTGCCGAGATCGGCCTGCCGGCGATCATCCGGCCGGCCTTCACGCTCGGAGGCACGGGCGGCGGGATCGTGGATACGGAGGCGCAGTACCGCGAGCGCATTCGGGCGGGCCTGCGCGCCAGCCCCATCGGCCAGGTCATGGTCGAGAAGTGCCTCGTCGGCTGGCAGGAGGTCGAGTACGAGGTGATGCGCGATGCGGACGACACGTGCATCGCCGTCTGCTCGATGGAGAACGTGGATCCGCTCGGCGTCCACACCGGCGACTCGATCGTCGTCGCGCCCGTCCAGACCCTGACCGACCAGGTCCACCAGCGACTCCGGAGCGCGGCGCTCGCAATCATCCGGGCGCTCGGCGTGGAGGGCGGCTGCAACGTCCAGTTCGCGCTGTCGCCGGACAGCACCGAGTACGCCGTCATCGAGGTCAACCCGCGGGTGTCCCGGTCCTCGGCGCTGGCGAGCAAGGCGACCGGCTATCCGATCGCCCGGGTCGCGGCCCAGATCGCCGTCGGGCGGCGGCTCGCCGAGATCCCGAACGTCGTCACGGGGACCACCGTGGCCGCGTTCGAGCCGGCCCTCGACTACGTCGTCGTGAAGCTGCCGCGCTTCCCGTTCGACAAGTTCCCGACGGCCGACCGATCGCTTGGCAGCCAGATGAAGGCGACCGGCGAAGTGATGGCGATCGACCGAACCTTCGGGAGCGCGCTCAACAAGGCGCTCCGCGGCCTGGAGCAGGCGGGCGCCGGACCCCTCGCCGAAGACCCGGCATGGGCCGGCACGGTGGGCTACCTCGCCGCGGTCCTCGGGCGAAACGCGGACGCCGGCGACGCGGGCGACACCCGCGACGCGGACGACGCGGACGCCACCGCAAAGATTCGCTGGATCGACGAGCGCGGCCAGGCCTGCGAGTCCACCCGCCACGCCCAGCGCACCGCCGCGCCGATCGTCCTGAAGCACTTCCTCGCCCCGTCGGACGATCGGCTCTGGCGCATCCTCGCCCTCCTCCGGCGCGGCGTCCCCGAGGCCGGCATCGCGGCCGTGACCGGGATCCACACCTGGTTTCTCTCGGAGCTTGGCCGGAACGTCGCGCTGGAGGCCGATGTCCGCGGGGCGGGTGAACGGCTCCTGGATCCCGGTGACGCGGACGCCGCGCAACTCCTTGCGACGGTCAAGCGCGCCGGCTTCGGGGACCGGGAGCTGGCGGGGCTCGCGGGCGTGACCGAGCCGAGCGTCCGCGAGGCGCGCCTCGCCCTCGGACTCGTGCCCGGGTACGCCATGGTGGACACGTGCGCCGCCGAGTTCGCCGCGGAGACGCCGTACTTCTACTCCACGTACGCGGCGGCCGGTTCTCCGCCGGAGGCAGCGCCGGTCGCGCGGCCCGCGGCGCTCGTGATCGGCAGCGGCCCGGTCCGGATCGGGCAGGGGATCGAGTTCGACTACTGCGCCGTCCAGGCCGCCGACACGCTGCAACGCGCCGGCTGGTCGGCGGTGATGATCAACTCGAACCCGGAGACGGTCTCCACGGACTTCGACGCATCCACCCGCCTCTACTTCGAGCCGCTTGACGCGGAGAGCGTCCGGAGTGTCATCGATGCCGAGACGCCACCCGGTGGGGACCTCCTCCCCGCATTCGTCGCGTTCGGCGGCCAGACCCCGCTCAACCTCGCCGCACCGCTGGCGTCCGGCGGCGTCCCGCTTATGGGTTCCGATCTCGAGGCGATCGACCAGGCGGAAGAGCGGACCCGGTTCTCCGCCCTCCTGGATCGCCTCGGGATCCCGCAGCCCGACGGCGGGATGGCGCACTCCATCGAGGAGGCGCTGACGCTGGCGGAGCGGATCGGGTATCCGGTCATCGTCCGGCCGAGCTTCGTCATCGGTGGCCTCGCGATCGACTTCTGCTATTCGCCCGACGACCTCGCCCGCCAGCTGGCGGCGGCAACGGTCGTGGATCCGGACCGCCCCGTCCGAATCGACCGCTATCTCGAGGGCATCGAGGTGGACGTCGACGCGGTGTCCGACGGAGTGCGCGTCCTCATCCCCGGCCTCCTCGAGCACGTCGAGCGGGCAGGCGTCCATTCGGGCGATTCCGTGGGGGTCTTCCCGCCCCAGACCGTGAGCGAGGGAGACCAGGGCCTCATCGTCGCGACGATGCAGCGGATCGTGCTCGCCCTGGGCGCACACGGCCTCGTGAACGCCCAGTTCATCGTCCGTGACGACGGCGTCTACCTCATCGAGGTCAACCCGCGCGCCTCCCGCACGGTGCCGTTCATGTCCAAGGTCACCGGCGTCCCGATGGTCGAGCTCGCCGTCCGGATCGCCCTCGGGGCGACGCTCGATGAGCTGGGCTGGCCGGACGGCCTGCTGCCGGAGCCGCCGTTCGTCGCCGTGAAGGCGCCGGCATTCTCCACGGCCAAGCTCCGCGGCGTTGACCCGTCGGTCGGTCCGTTCATGCAGTCGACGGGCGAGGTCATCGGGATCCACACCGACGCTCGGGTCGCGATGGCAAAGGCCCTGCGAGGCGCCGCCCTCGTGCCGCCACCGGCCGGGGTGGGGGAGGGAGCCGTCGCGCCGGTTGCGCTCCTGTCGATCGCCGACCGCGACAAGGCGACGCTTCCGCGTCTCGCGGCCGCGCTCGTGACGGCCGGCTACCGGATTGCCGCGACCCGCGGCACCGCCGCGGATCTGGAGCGCCATGGGTTCGCCGCGGACGTGGTCGCGAAACTCGGTGAGCCGGCTGGTGAAGCGGCTGGTCAAGCGGCAGGTGAGGCGGGCGAGATCGGCGCGCCGGGCATCCTTGAGGTTATCCGGGACGGGACCGTCCGGCTCGTCGTGAACACGCCGACCCCGCGCTCAGGGGCGGTCCGTGACGCCGCCGAGATCCGCCATGCCGCCGTGGCCGAGGGCATCCTGTGCCTGACCGCGATCGAGACGGCGATTGCCGCGGCGGAGGCGCTCGATCCCGCGGTCGCCCACCGGATCGCCGAGGTGCGGCTGCTGACCGACTGGGTCCCCGCGGCCGGCCGCGCCCCCGTCAGGACGCCGGGATGAAGAGGGCCTGACCCAGCGACCACAGCGTGAGCGTCGTGAGCGCGACCATGACGACTGCAAGCGGGACCTGTCGGAGCCGCGTTTCGCGGCCGGCACGCGGCCCCCGGCCCCGCACCCCGCTCGCCGCGACGAGATGCCCTGCCCACGCGCCGATCATGTGGCCGCCGACGACGGCACCCAGCTGGATGGTCCAGACGAGTCCGGGCGGAAGCCACGCGCCGCTCGGCTCGAAGAACGCTGTCCCAAGGTAGTTCCGGCCCTGCTGGAGCGGGTCCGAAATGGCGATGACGATCCGCTGACCTTCGATCAGGAGGTACGTGAAATAGTGGGCGAGGAGGTAGCCCACGGCGATCGGCAGGAGGCCGGCGGCGGTTGCCGGGACGCCGACGAGCCGCGCCACCACGAGCGCCGCCCCGACGATGAGGCCGAGGAAACCGGCGACGATCAGCGTCTGCGGGAGCGCGGCCGGCAGTCCGAACGTCGAGACCCAGACATCCGTCTGCGACAGCCCGTCGAACAGGATTGAACCGGTACCGAGGCCGATGATCACGATGTCGGATCTTGCCCAGCCGCGCTCGCGGAGCCCGGTGGCGAAGCCGCGCCGCCGGAGGATGCCGTCGTCGCCCGACGCGGCCGGCGCCAATGGCGCGAGGCGCCCGAGGAGGCCGAACCAGACGCTGAAGATCTCGCCGTGCTGGCTCCACGTCCGCCTGCCGTACTGGGCCATCATGGCGAGGGTGAAGACGGTGTACCCGGTGATCACCAGGGCGAGCGTTCGAGATCCGGCGCCCGACGCGACAAGCTCCAGCCAGACGACCGCCGCGAACCCGACGACGGCCGGCCAGCGGCCGAGTCGTTCCGGGTAAGCCGCGGGCGCGATCCCGCCGATCCCGGCCGCCCGCATCGCGCGCGCCCCGAGGTCGTGGAGGGTCGTGAACGGGTCAAGCCAGGTCCAGATCGGGAAGCCGAACGCGGAGACGAGCGCCACCCCGACCCAGCCGTAGACCCAGGTGAAGAGGCGCGACACCTCGGCATCGGAGTCACCGCCGACGATGCCCTGGACCACGATCCAGGCCCACCCGACGAGCCCGATCCCCCGGAGCCCGAGTCGCAGGAAGGCGGGGACGTGGACGCGTCGCCCGGTCGCGGGGGGCAGCGCCGCACGCAGATCACGCATGAGCACGAACACGAACGAAAGCGCGACGGCACCGGCTGCTCCGGCGAGATAGACCGCGAGCGGCAGGCGGCTCTCGAACGACCTCGCGAGTGCGTGCGCGGCGGCGCCGACGGGCAGCACGAAGAGGATGAGCCCGAGCCCAACGATGGATCCGAGGACCCTGGTGGCCCGGCCACTCATGCGGGACCACGCCGGCGGAGCATGACCGCAAGGCCCGCACCGATGACGACAACGACCGCGAGGATCGGCAAGAGGACGTCCGTTCCGCCACTCGGGCCGGATCCACCGTCCGCGCCGGGCACCGGCGGCTCGGTCGGGTCGGCGGGGCCGGTCTGCGAGGCCGAGGGCGACGCGGTCGGCGCGGCCGTCGGCGCGTCCGTCGGCGCCGCAGGGGACGGCGACGGCGCCGCGAGCGTGAATCGGAAGGTTCCACGCTCGATGTGTCCGTCGTCTGATGCGGCGGTCCACTGGAC
>JBKJVO010000180.1:0-19652 GCA_046717305.1 Candidatus Limnocylindrales bacterium | reverse complement strand
TCCCATGGGTTGCCATAGGCGATGGCAGAACCTGCGGTGAGGCTGACGTCGGTTGACCCTCCGGCGTCGGTTGTTGCCGGGTGCTCGATCTGCGTGGCGGCCTCGTAGATCGTCAGGGGAATCGATGCCGCCGGTGACCCGTCGAAGAAGGTCGCGGTCGCCGCCCACCGGACCGTTTCGCCGAGGAGCACCGCGGCGCGATCGGACGAGACCTCCAGCTGGTAGGCCGGCTTGCGAATGACCGTCACCTCGATCCAGCGGGAGACGACCACCTCGCCATCGACAACCGCCTGCACCTCGTACCAGCCGGTCGGAATGCCGACCAGCGGCAGGGATGCGCTGAACGCGCCTCCGGCACCGGCCGACCCGGGCCGGGCGGTGGCCTCCACGATGCTCGGCCGCTCGGCCGTGCGATCCCAGCTCGAACGGACGAGGCGCACGTCCACCGAAGCGGGCACGCTCGCGTCGTCCCGATTCCGGAGATAACCCCAGACCTCGATGCGATCGTCGCTCCGGTAGAAGCCGCGCTCGGTGTACAGGATCGACCAGTAGGTTTCGTTCGCGGACGCGCTCTTCTCGAACCACTCGCCACGGTAGCCCCCGTCGTTCGACGCGCCGAAGGGAACCAGGACGGCCCCGCCGTTCCTGGCCGTCACGCGGAGAATCGGGGCAGGCGCCGCCGTCTCAGGTGCTCCCAGGGCGGCGGGCGGGATGAGGACCGGCGGCGTATCGCCGACCGCCAGGCCGTCCGCGTCGGAGCGGGCAAAGGCGGGCGCGGCGCCAACGGACACCGAGGCGTCCTGGATGGCGCGACCGGTCGTGACGTCATTGGCCCACACGACAACCTTGTCGCTGAGGACGGACACCCACGCCGAGACCGGGGTGACCTGCAGGAAGGCCTGGCGCTTGTCCTCGGCGCCGATCTCCACGATGTACCAGCCAGCCGCCAGCCTGTCGGGGAATCGGAGCACGAACAGGTCCTCGCGCGCGAACGCTTCGAGCGTCGCGGTGAAGGTGATCGCCACGGGCAGGCCGTCGGTGGACATGTGCGGCTTGGAGTACTGCGCCCAATGCGGCTGGCCGAGGAAGTCGGCCAGAGTCCGTGTCGCGGCATCCAGTGAGGCCAGGCGGTAGACGGTGACGCTTACGTCCGGCGGCGCGGCCGGCGGTATCCCGATGGAGGGGACCACAACGGCCATGACAGGCCGCTCGAGTGGGCTCGATTCGACGACCTCGCGGGCCGGGAAGGGCGCCAGCTGCTCCGCGGCTCGGCCGCCCGTCTCGAAGCGGACCACGACGTCGGATGGCAGGGCGAGATCCGTTCCCGTCCGCTCGAGGCCGGCCCGGATGGTCACGGTATAGAGCGTTGCCGCCGCCAGCGAGCTGGGCACGAACACCTGGGTCAGACCGTGCCGCTCGAATCGGCCCGTGACGGCCGGCGAGATCGTGAAACGGTCCGTCATGTCGGCGACCCCGTCCTGGTTGAACGTGAACTCGATGCCGGTGTTGAGGGGTACCCCGCTCGAGGCATGGCCTGGGATGGTGCTCGCCACGGCCACCGGTCCGCGGACCCGGTACGCCCACGAACCGGCGATCGACCCGTCCGGGGCCCGGAGCGTGAAGCGGTAGACGCGATTCGGTTCGAGGTTCGCCTCCGGGCGCAGGACGGCCGAGCCGTCGCCGCTCGAGGCAGTGGTGAGCGCAACCGAGGGGGAGACCTCGAGGCGTGCCGCGAGCGCCGTCGCCGGCTCCCCGGCCAGGCTCGTCAGCGTGAAGGCGGTGTCGGCGGCCACGCCGGCGGGATCCGGCACCGTGGGTTCGAGCGACGCGACGCGGGCAAGCGGCGCGAGCGAGAGGCCGGCCCACTCGGGTTCCGCTGTTGTTTCTGGGGACGCGGCGACATGGGACCCGCTCGCGCCGGGCGAGGAGACGGGTGGTCGCGGCTCTGTCTGGAGCACCAACCCCGCGGCGACCGCGATCACCGTGACGAGGGCCGCCATCGCGGCGGCCTGGGGACGGCTGGGGCGCGGGATGTTGCTGCTTCCGCCCATCGTGCACCTCTCCGCGGGTCCGGCGACCTGGACGGGAGTGAGACGCACGACGAGGACGTGCGTTACGGTCCCCGACGGGAATCGATCGACGCCCGCGGGCGGCTAGCCGAAAGCCCGCCCTGGGCAGGCGGCCGTACCACGGCCGAGCGTGGCCGGGCCTTGCCCGATGCTCCTTCCACGCGGCGGGCAGTCTCCCGATCTGGTGGTACGCTGGCACACTCGAACACCGGAGCGCCCCAACGATGACCGACACCACGACCGCCGACGCCACCCCTGCCGCCGACGCCACCCCCGCCGCTGCCGCGGTCCCCCCTGCGTTCGACGCCGAGCGCCGCGCCACGGAACTCGCGATCCTGGATGCCCTGCGGGCCGTGGTGGACCCCGAGATCGGGATGAACGTGGTGGAGCTCGCCCTCATCAAGCAGATCCTGCTCGGCGAGGGCGAGACCGAGGTCAAGATGATTCTCACGACCCCGTTTTGTCCGTACGCCGGTTCGATGAACGCCCAGGTCAAGGAGCAGGCCGAGTCGGTCGTGGACCACCCCGTCAAGGTGACCCTGCTGGCGGAGCGCTGGGATCCCCGCGACGCCGGCCTGATGTGGTGAGCCGCCACTCGTGAGCCGCCGCTCGTGAGCCGCCGTTCCCCGATCGATTCGGTCGTCGCGACGACCCGCGGCGACGACGGCACCACCGGCCTGCTCTTCGGCGGCGACCGCATCCAGAAGGACGACCCGCGCACGGAGGCGTACGGCACGGTGGACGAGGCCGTCGCGGCGCTCGGGCTGGCCCGCGCGAACCTCGGCGTCAAGCGGAGAGTCGGCACCCTCCCGCCGGTCCTCGGCGGTCTGGGCGACCTGATCCTCCGGATCCAGCGCGAACTGTTCGTCGTGGGTGCCGAGCTCGCCACGAACCCGGACGCGTGGGATCGCCTGGAGGACGGCCGCACCCGCGTGTCGGCGGCAATGGTCGCGGAGATCGAGGCGATCCTCGTGGAGGCGGAAGCCGCAATCACGCTCCCGACCGAGTTCGTGGTCCCCGGCGAGACCGTCACGAGCGCGGCCCTGGAGCTTGCCCGGACGATCCTCCGCCGGGCGGAGCGGCGGGCGGTGGGACTGCGTCGCGCCGGCCTGGTTCCCGGCGAGCACCTGATCCCGTACCTCAATCGGCTCGCGGACCTGCTTTGGGTCTTGGCGAGAGCCGCAGAACAGGCAGAATCGCGGCGAGCGACGCCGGCGCGTCGCGAACCGCGTCCGGCGTCACGCGCCCGGACCAGCGACGCATCAGGAGGAAACCGATGAACTTCCAGACCACGTCCCAGGGCCAGGCCGAGGTCCGGCCGTCGGCCGCCGTCGCGATGGGCTTTCTCAGCCAGGCCTTCCTGTGGATGTTCGCCGGGCTCCTGCTGACCGCCGGCGTTGCGTTCGTCGTCCAATCGAGCCCGGCCGTCATGCGGACGGTGGCGGGATCGTGGATCTTCATCGTGCTCGGCCAGCTCGCCCTGGCCTGGGCGATCGGCCTCGGGATCCGGCGGATGAGCGCGACCCTGGCCCTCGGGCTGTTCTTCATCTACGCGGCCACGCTCGGGTTCACCATCGGCGTGATCGTCTCGCTCTACACGGGCGAGGCCGTCTTCACCGCGTTCCTGTCCGCATCGGCGATGTTCGGGGCGGCCGGGCTCTACGGGGTCGTGACGAAGCGCTCCCTGGTCGGCCTTGGCGGCGTCCTGACGATCGGCCTGTTCGGCCTCGTCGCGGCGTCGATCGTCAATCTCCTGCTCCCGAACGGGACGTTCGGCTGGATCATCTCGCTGGTCGGGGTCGTGCTCTTCACGATCCTCACCGCGTATGACACCCAGCGGATCGCGTCCGGGGCGCTGGTCGCGATCGCCGGTTCCGTCGAGAAGGCCGCGGTCCTCGGCGCGCTCCAGCTCTACCTGGACTTCGTCAACCTCTTCCTGTTCCTTCTCAGGCTGTTCGGCAACAGGCGCTGACCCGGGCCCGTCCCGAGCAGGGCCTCGATCCCCTCGGGGGCCAGCGGCCGCGACCATAGATAGCCCTGACCGAGGTCGCATCCGAGCTCGCGGAGACGCTGCGCCTGGAGCGTGGTCTCGATTCCCTCGGCGACGACGTTGACGCCCAGCCCGTGGGCGAGTGACAGCACGGCCTGGACGATCGCGACGTTCCGGTCGCCCGCGTCCAGCTCGGTCACGAACGAGCGGTCGATCTTGATCGTGTCGAGCGGCAGCTGGCGGAGGTAGGCGAGGGACGACCACCCAGTCCCGAAATCGTCCAGGACCAGCCGCACGCCCAGCGCCCGCAGATCGGCGAGCGCCCGCAGACCCGCTTCGGATTGGTCCATGACCGACGTTTCGGTGATCTCGAGTTCGAGCGCGAACGGGTCAAACCCGGTGATCCGTAGGACCTCGGCGATAGACGCGACGAGCGCCGGGTCGGCGAACTGGCGAGGCGAGAGGTTCACGCTCATCACGAGCCGCTCGCCCGGCCATCGCTCCCGCCACTGGCGAGCCTGCCGGCACGCCTTCTCGAGGACCCGCGCGCCCAGCGGGATGATCAGGTTCGTTTCCTCGGCGAGAGGGATGAACGCGTCGGGGAGGACGAGCCCACGGCTCGGGTGCTGCCAGCGAACGAGCGCCTCGAAGCCGACGGTGCGCTCCGTTCGCAGGTCCACGATTGGCTGGTAGTGGAGGGTCAGCTCGTCGCGCTCGAGCGCGGCCCGGAGGTCCGCTTCGAGCTCCACTCGCTCGAGGGCTTCTCGGCTCCGGACCGGGTCGAACCGAGCGACCCGGATCGCCGCGTCGCCCTGCGCCTGCACGAGGGCCACCTCGGCTTCGCGTAGAAGGTCCCCGGAACTGGCCACACCCCTGGCGCCGATGGCGACGCCCAGGCTCGCCGAGATGAACCATGCCCGGCCGTCGAGCTCAAACGGCGTCTTCAATCCGGTCAGGACGCGTTCCGCGAATTGCATCGAGCGATCGACGTCGCCCGGTACCAGGAGGATTCCGAATTCGTCGCCGCCGAAGCGTGCCACGACGTCGCCGGGACCCAGCTCGAGCCCGACTCGCCGCGCGACCTCATGGAGGACGCGATCCCCGGCCGCATGACCGAGCGACTCGTTGACGACCTTGAACCGGTCGACGTCGAGGAGGATCACCGACACCGGCGCCGCGTTGTCGGCGTCGGCACCGTCCCGGGCGAGCGCGTCCTCGATCCGCTGGAGGAGGACCTCGCGGGCCGGCAGGCCGGTCACCGGATCGACGGGCTCGCGCGCCGCCGCCTCCTGAAGACGGGCGTTCTCGAGGGCGATTGAGGCGAGCTGGGCGAAGCGGTTCACCGCATCCACTTCCGGCTCGTGCCAGGTTCGCTCGACGGTCCCGGACGCGAGGCCGATGACGCCCACGACGCGGCCGTGCGACGTCAGCGGGACGCCGATGACGGCGCCTATCGACCGGCCGGCGAACTCCGGCGACCGGCCGGCAAACGCGTCGTAGCTGTCCACGTTGACCGGCCGACCGGTCCGGAAGACCGCGCCGGCAAGGCCCATGTCGATCGGCATCGTGAATCCGACAAAGGCCTCGAACAGCCCGAGGCCGGCGCGGATCTCGAGCTGCGTCCCATCGGGCCGAGTGAGGTACAAGTAGGCGTGCTGCGTCCCGAGGAGACGTGCGGCACGGCCGAGGATGGCCACGAGGAGCTCGCCCGGGCTGCTCTCCCCGAGCAGGGCCCCGGCGGTCTCGTCCAGCGCGGTGATGAACGGGTCGTGGGCGCCGGTTCGCAGCCGCGAACCCATTGCAAGGTAGAGCGCGGCGTCGGCCGCTTCCACGAGGGCGTCCTTGTCGTGCCCGTCAAGTGGGAACGAAGCAATGCCGACGCTGATGGCGATCGCCGGTCCGGCGATGTCCGGTGTCAGGCTCTCGATCGCGACGTGGATCCGGTCCGCGACCTCCTCCGCCCCCACACGTCCGCTTTCCGGCAGGATCACCGCGAATTCGTCGCCGCCATACCGGTAGACGTGGTCGCTGCTCCGCACGGCCGCCTCGATCGCCCGTGCGACACGAACGAGGAGCTCGTCTCCGGCCGGATGGCCAAGCGTGTCGTTGTAGGCCTTGAACCGGTCGAGGTCCATCATCAGGACCGCCAGCGGCCCGTCCGCGGCGGCGTCGAGCGCCGCGCCCATCTCGCGCTGGAAGCTGCCGTGATTGCGGAGGCCTGTCAGGGCGTCGCGCTCCGCCTGGACCTTCATCTCGCCGTGGGTCTCCGCATTCCGGAGGGCGATCGCTGCCTGGGCCGCGAACAGCTTCGTGAGTTCGAACTCGTTCTGGCTGAAATGCGACTCCCGCGCGCCCATTCGGCCGATGTTCAACGTGCCGAGCACCTCGCCGTCGGCGATGAGCGGGACGACGATGAGCGACTCGGGCTCGTACGGGGTGCCGGGGATCTGGACCGACCGCGGGTCGTCCAGGGCATCGTTCGCGAGCACGGCCTCGTGGTGGTCAACGGCCCAACCCGTGATGCCCGTTCCGAGCGGCGCTTCGTAGCCCAGGATGATTTCTGCGAATCGATCGCGGGCGATGACCGGCCGGCGCACCCCGTGTTCGAGGTCCACCCGGTAGATCGTCAGCGAGTCGTACGCAACGACGGCCTTCAGGGAGTCGGCGATCAGCTCGAGGACACCGGAGGGATCGAGCGTTGACATCAGCTGCTCGTTGACGACCATCAGGCGGCGCTGGCTGGCGAGCTGGTGCTCCAACTCGGCCTGCTGCGTGCGGAGCTGCTCCAATCGCTCGGCGCTCACGACGGCCTGCGCGGCGTACCCGGCAAAGATCGTCAGGGTGGTCTGGTCCTCCGGTCCGAACCTGTCGCGGCCCAGCCGGGAGACGACGATGACGCCGCGGACCCGGCCATCGAAGGACATCGGGACCAGGAGCATGGATTCCGGTCCGTCGGTCTGCCCCACCACGACGCTCCGGCCGTCGGCTTGGGCGTCACCGATCACGAGGGATTCGTTGTGCTCCGCCACCCAACCCGTGAGCCCGCTCCCGACCCGGACGCGGAGCATCTCTGGTGTCGGGTTGTCCGTGCCCATGAACACGCCCTGAAAGGCGACGGGCTCGCACCACCCGGCTGCCTGGTCGACACGGTAGATCCGGATCGTGTCGAAGGCGATGAGCGACCCGGCCTCGGCGACGATCGCTTCGCCGATCCCACGGACATCCTGCAGGCCGTTCAGTCGGGCAGCAAGGTCCTGGACCGCGCGCAGCCGCGCCGCGAGGCTGTTCACCGACTCCACGAGGCGGGCGTTTCCGAGCGCGGTCGCGAGGCTGTCGCCAAAGCTTCGTGCGAGCGAAACCTCGTCCTTCGTCCAGTCGTGCGGGAAGTGGTGGTACAGGACGATGAGGCCCTGCGGCTCGCCGCGGAAGACGACCGGCACGAAGCAGACGGTCACGATGCCGTTTCGGACGTACAGCTCGCGAAGCTCCGGCGGGAGGCCCGGATCGGCGACATCGCGGAAGACGAGGACGGTTCCGGTCAGAAGGGCGCGGACGCCCGCGGTCTGCGCGTCCGCCGGCAGCTGTCGGATGTAGTCGATGAGCTCCTCGGGGATGTCCCGCGAGGCTGCGAGTTCGAGCGGATAGTCGTGGTCCGGGTTCCAGCGCCAGATCCCCACCTGGTCGGCGTGGAAGAGCGCGATCGAGTCGTCCAGCACGTCGTTGTAGAGCTGCGCGACGTCCTGGGATCCGGACAGTTCGGCAGCGAGGCGCCGTAGCGTATCGCCGCCGCGTGCCCACCCTCGAGCTGGGCGCGGCGCCGCCACCTTCCTGGACGCCGGCGTCGGCAGCGGACGCAGGCTCGTGCCGCGCCACCTGAAGCCCAGGCGCCCGGCGCGGCGCCGGTCCTCGAGGAGGTGATCGAGGTCGTCGCGGCGGACGCGTCGGTCCCCGCGTCGGGTCCCGCCGACCGATGCGAGGTTGCCGCTCACGCACCATGCCCGGACGGTGTCGCGATGGACGCGTGCAACCACCGCCGCTTCCGAAAGCGTGAGCAGCTCCACCGACGGAGTGGCTCGGACAGCGAGCGCCATGCGGTTCCGGGGTACCTCCGGACCGGTCGCGTCGCGCGGCGGGTCCTGAATCAGGGGTGTGGGCGCGCACCACGCGTGCCCTCCGCCACCGTAGCCGCGGGCCCCCGCAAGATCGATAGGAAGGGAGTACCAGTCCAGCCCGGCGGGTGGCGCTCAGGGAGGGGGCAGCAGGTCCCCGACGGAACCCACGACGAGATCGGCGGTTGCGGCCAGCGTCGCCCGATCCCCGACACCCGTCAGAACCCCAACGACGAGTCGCGCTCCCGCGGCACGGCCCATTGCCAGGTCGGCCGGCGAGTCGCCGATCACCGCCGTCCGTCCCTCGGGGACGTCGAGCATCCGGCAGATCCAGTGGACCGCGTCCGGGTTCGGCTTCACGGGGCGGCCGTCGTCGGCGCACGACACGGCGTCCACGAGATCGGCAACGCCGAGGTGGATGAGCGTCCGCTCCGTGGGGCCGCGGTCGTCCGAGGTGGCCACGGCAATCCGGATGCCGACGGCGCGCAGGCCGGCGAAGAGCGCGGGGAGGTCAGCCAGCGGTCGTGCCAGGACGACCGGGTCCGGGGCGTGCCAGGCGGCCGCGACCACCCGCTCCGCCGCGTCCGCGGCTATCCCGGCATCCATCACCGCCTCGACGACCGCGGCCCGGAGCCGGACCATCGGGGTCGCGGCGCGCCCGCCATGGGGAAGCACGCGCCCGGTCTCGACGTCCACGCCCATCACGGCGTTGAGGAGGCCGTCCAGACGCCGGCCGCCGTTCGCGGCCGCCATCCGGTTCGACAGTTCGCGGACCCAGTCGCTCCACATGAGGTGGAAGTCGATCAGAGTTCCGTCCTTGTCGAAGATCGCCAGCTCCAGCCCGGCGAGCGGGTGCAACCCCGGAGCCCGAACCGGGTCACGCAGCGGGGTCCGGCTCGCGGCCGATCCCGCCCGGGGGTCGTCGGCGGACCGGCCGCTCACGCCTCCGCGGCGAGCTCGTCCGGAACGATCACCGGCGCGGACGCCAGGACGAGCGGTCCCTCGGCCGGGAAGGAGATCGTGATCGACTGCTCGAGCTGCGGGAGGACGAGCGTCGGCTCGTTGAACACGTCCAGGGTCACGAGGACGCCGTCGCCGAGCCCTATCCGCATCCGGACGATCGATCCGAGGAAGCTGACGTCCGCGACCCTGCCAGTCAGCCGGTTGGCGCCCTCCGGCCCCTCGCCGAGCGAGACCATCTCCGGCCGGAGCGCGAGCGAGATCGTGCCGCCGGCCCGCGCCTCCACCGAGCGTGAGATCCGGATCTCCTGCCCTCCGACGCTCAGCCGCCCGCTGCCCGGGTCCACCACCATCGCCGGCAGGACGTTGAGCGTCCCGACGAACGATGCCACGAACGCGGTCGTCGGGAAGTTGTAGACCTCGAACGGGCTCCCCATCTGCTCGATCCGGCCATCGCACATGACCACGACCCGGTCCGACAGCTAGAGCGCCTCCTCCTGGTCATGCGTGACGTACACCGTGGTGATCCCGAGGTGCCGCTGGATCGCCCGGATCTCGTGGCGGAGCGTGACCCGGATCTTCGCGTCGAGCGCAGAGAGCGGCTCGTCCAGGAGGAGCACCTGCGGCTCGAACGCGAGCGCCCGCGCAAGGGCCACGCGCTGCTGCTGCCCGCCCGACAGCTGGTACGGGTAGCGTGCCAGCTTGTCGCCCAGGTGGACGAGGTCCAGGAGCTCCCGGACGCGCTTCCGGATCTGGTCCGAGGGCCGCTTCCTGACCTTGAGCCCGAACCCGACATTGTCCGCCACGGTCATGTTCGGGAAGAGGGCGTAGGACTGGAAGACCATGCCCACGTTTCGACGGTTCGGCGGACGGTAGGTGATGTCCCCGCCGTCGAGGACGATCGTTCCCGCGGTCGGGACCTCGAAGCCGGCGATCATCCGCAGCGTCGTCGTCTTGCCGCAGCCGGACGGGCCCAGGAAGCTGACGAACTCGCCGCGTTCGGCGGCCAGGTTGAAGTCCTCCACGGCGACGGTGGTTCCGAAGCGCTTGTGGACGCCGGTCAGTTCGAGGAAGCTCATCGGGCGATCTTCTCCTGGTTCATCGGGCGCCGGCGACCTGGACGCGCGTCTGCGAGCCTCGTCCGGCGAACGCGATGACGCCCATCGCGGCCCAGGTCAGGGCGAAGCTGATCAACGACAGCGCGGCCGGCTCGTAGGCCTTGTTCTGGCCGACGTTCGAGAGGTACGGCCCGAACGCGGGCCGGGCGAGGAACGAGGCAATCGTGTACTCGCCGACCACGATCGCGAGCGTCAGGAACGCACCGCTCAGGAGCGCCACCCGGAGGTTGGGGAAGATCACGGTCAGGATGATCCGGAGCCAGCCCGCACCCATGCTCTGGGCCGCCTCCGTCAGGGTCCGGACGTCCATGGATGCGAGGCCGGTGTCCACCGCCCGGTACATGTACGGGAACGACAGGACGACGTAGGCGCCGACCAGGAGCGCGTTCGTCCCGATGTCGGAGGCCGTCAGCTGGATCGGCTTCTGGCTGTAGATGCGGATGAGCCCGAAGACGAGGACGACCGGCGGGATCACGAACGGCATGAGCGTGATGAACTCGACGATTGGCCGGATGCGCGGGAACTTCAGGCGCACCCAGTAGGCCGTCGGCACGATGATCGCGAGGCTGATGACGATCGTCAGGATCCCCGCGATGAAGGAATAGCCGAGGCTGTTGAGGAAGCGCGGGTCCTTCACCGCGTTCGCGTACGCCGCCCCGAACGGCTTCGCCCTGAGCGAGAACTCGAACGTCGCCAGGAGGGGCAGGAAGAAGTACAGGAACCCGGCAATGAAGATGACCCACGACCAGAGCGTTCCGATCGAACGCCGGGCCGGCCGCGACCCCACGCGGAGCCACGACCGCATGACCCCGAGCGGGCCGAAGTTCGCGCCACCACCCATATTGGTCATGACCGCAACCACCGTTCCGAGCGCCGCTGGAGCAGCGAGTAGACGCCGATCGAAGTGGCCATGATCGCGACCATGCCCATCGCGAGGGCGTAGCCGAGATTCGGGTTGTGGAGGACATCGCCGCTCATCTGCGCGCCGATGAGGATCGTCACGAGGTTGATCGTCCCGCCGGTCAGCTGGAAGGCCGTGGCCTGGGCGCCGAACGCGTTGCCGAACAGCAGGATGACCGTGCCGAGCAGGGACGGAGTCAGGATCGGCAGGGCGACCCGCCGCCAGTACTGGAACGAGCTGGCTCCGAGACTCTCCGACGCCTCGCGCCACTCCCGCCGCAGGCCGTCCAGCGCCGGGGCGATGATCAGGACCATGAGCGGGAACTGGAAGTACATGTACACGAGTTCCAGGCCGAGCTTGGTGTACAAACTGAAGCCGCTCTCGCGCAGGCTGAAGTCGAACGTCTCGGCGAGGAACTTCGTCACCAGGCCGACCTGGCCGAGCGTGAAGATGAACGCGAGGGCGAGCGGCACGCCGGCAAAGTTTGAGGCGACGCCGGAGAACGTCATGAGCGCCGTCCGCAGGACCTTCGGCAGCCCGCCAAGGATCACCGCGTAGGCAAGGAGGAAGCCGAACAGCCCGCCGCCGATCGCGGTGACGGCACTGATCTCGATGCTGTCGGCATAGGCGTTGAGGATCGATTCCTGCGACAGGTCGGCGTAGTTCTGGACGGTGAAGGTGCCGCTCCGGTCGAGGAAGCTGCCGACGACCAGGAAGGTGATCGGCAGGAACATGAACGCGATCGAGAAGGCGACGAACGGAACGACGCCGACCCACGAAATCGTGAGTCGGCGTCGGCCGAGTGACATCGTCGTCCTGATCTGGACCAGACGACCGTCAGACCGGGGCTACTTGACGTCAGCCCCGACGACGGTGTCCCACTGCGCGACGATCAGCGCCTTGGCGGCGTTGATCTGTTCGAGGCTCGGGAAGACCGCGCCCTCGACGTCCGGGAGCTTGGCCAGCTGCTCTGCCGGCACCGCGTTGGTGTCGACGAGGTTCTGGTAGCGGATCGGGTGGCAGTAGCCCTTGAGCCAGATGTTCTGCCCCTCGTCACTGTATAGGAACTCCATCCAGAGCTTTGCCGCGTTCGGGTGCGGCGCGTAGGCGCTGATCGCCTGCACGTAGACGCCGGCGAAGCGGCCGCTCGCGGGCACGATCACCTCGATGGGCGGGTTGCCGGCGAGCGAATCGCGGTCCGCGAGGGCGTTGTACGTCCACGCGATGCGGATCGGGGTCTCACCCTGGGCGACGGTGCCCGTCTTGCCGATGACCGGCACGAAGTTGCCGAGGTCGTTGAGCTGCTTGAAGAAATCGAGGCCCTTCGACGCATCGTCGAGCGAGCCGCCGTTGGCGAGCGACGCGGCGAACACGGCGTTGATCGCCTGGCTGGACAGGCGCGGATCGCCGGCCAGGGCGACCTGGCCCTTGTATTCGGGCTTCAGAAGGTCGGACCAGTCCTGCGGGACATTCGTCACGACGGCCGTGTTCACCTCGAACGACAGGACGCCGTAGTAGTCGCCGTACCAGTAGCCCTCGGCGTCCTTGGCGCTATCGGGGATCGTGTCCCACGTCGACACCTTGTACGGCTGGAGGAGGCCGTCCGCCTTGGCAGACGGTCCGAACGACAGGCCGACGTCGATGACGTCCGGCGCCTGCGGGCCCAAGTTGCCCTTGTTGGCGACGATCGCCTCGATCTCCTGCGCCGAGCCGGCGTCAGGATTGAGTTCGTTCAGGGCGATCCCGTACTTGGCCTTGAACGTGTCCAGGGCCTCGCGGTAATTGCACCAGGTGTCCGGGAGCGCGATCGTGGTCAGCGTGCCCTCGGCCTTCGCGTCGGCAATGAGGGTGGCCATCGGGTCGGCCGTAGGCTCGGCCGTGGACGCCGGGGGTGCCGTCGGGGTTGCCGGCGCCTGGGTTGCACCGCCGCCACAGGCGGCGACGATGATCGCGAGCATTGCGCCGCCCACCAGCAGGCGGGGCATCGTGCGGGTCGTGGTCAACTTCTCCTCCAATTCGTGGTGCGCGCACTGCGTGCGCGACCCTCCTGCGACGACGGGACGCCGAACGGTTCCGCCGGTACGGGGTGCCTCGGAACGCCGAAACGGCCTTCGGGGTCTCGGGGCGCGCCGCGAGGTCGGGGTTCGTCCAGCCCGGGCCATCGTCGGTGCCCATCTTGGCCGTGCGATGAACGGAGCGTCAAGCATTCGCACGGTTTCTGTGGATAACCGGGAATCAAGGAGCCGGCGACGGGTCGTCCCGCCGCCGGCTCGAGGTGGACGCGGTGGCTCAGTCCGGCTACGGAAGCCAGGCCTTCCAGACGTCCTTGTGCTCTTCCACCCACTTCTTGGCGGCCTCCGCGGCCGTCATGCCCTGATTCGTGATGTAGTCGGCGACGAGGTTCTGGTCCTCGTTCGTCCACTTGAATTTCTTGACGAGGGTCGCCGCGGCGCCGCCGTTGTCGTTGAACTTCACGCTGATGATCTTGTTGAGGTCCGTGACCGGGTAGTCGCAGGCCACCTTTTCGAGGTCCGCGTCGCAGCCGGCCGTGTACGCCGGGAGATTGACCTTCGCGATCTTGACCTGGGCGTTCAGCCAGTGTGGATCCCACCAGTAGAACAGCAGGGCCTTCTTCTGGTCGTTGGCCTGCTTGATCGCCTCGACGGTGGCGTTCTCGCTGCCCGTGAAGATGACCTTGAAGTTCAGCTTCAGGTTCGTGACGAGTGCCTCGTCGTACTGGACGTAGGACGGGTCCGTCCCCAGGAACTGCCCGAGATCGCCCGACTCGGACGTCTTGAACAGATCCGCGTACTTGTTGAGGTTCTGCCAGTCCGTGATGTCCGGGTGCTCGTCCGCCATCCAGCCGGGCACGCCCCAGAAGATGACCCCTTCGTTGCCGGTCGAGCCGGCATCCAGCGCGACCTTCTTCTCGTCGATGTAGATCTTCTCGAGGTCCGGGTGGCCCCAGTTCTCGAGGATCACGTCCACCTCGCCGGACTCGAGGCCCTGCCAGGAGACGTCCTCCTTGAGGTCCTTCTGCTTGACCGTGTAGCCCAGCTCCTTCTCGAGGATATAGGCGACGACGGCCGCGTCCGCCTCGTAGCCGACCCACGGGTTGACGGCGATGTTGACGGTGCCCTTGCTCCCGCCGCCGCCCGTCCCGCAGGCGGCGAAGGCGAGCGCGACGACGATCGCGCCCCCCGCCAGCCGGCTGAATCTGCTCTTCTTGCTCACGTGCGCTCCTCCACTGCTCCGCCGCTTGCTGTCGCCCGCGGCGCGAACTCCCGACACGATGGCCGATCCGTCAATGGTGCACCCAGCCGCGGCGTCATGCTGCGCGCCTCGGCACCCACGGCCTGCCGTCCACAACCCCGACTCATCCGCCCGGCACTCGTGATGCCCCGCCGGGCAGCACTCGATCACGGTCGCGGCTCCCCGCTCCCTGCGTGATCCGGTCCAGCATGATCCCGAGGAGGACGATCGCGAAACCCGCGGCGAGTCCCTCGCCGAAGAAGTCGCGCCGCGCGAATCCGGCGACGACGTCGTAGCCGAGCGCGCCCCCACCGACGAGGCCGCCGACGACGACCATCGCGAGGACCAGGATGATCCCCTGATTGGCGGCAACGAGTAGCGCCGGTCGCGCGAGCGGCAGCTCCACCTTGGCGAGCAGCTGACCGGGGGTGGCGCCTGCGGAGACTGCCGCCTCGCGGACCGCGGCCGGGACCGTCCGTACGCCGATCTCAACCAGCCGGATCACGGGCGGGACGGCGTAGATGAGCGCGGCGACGATGCCCGTGAACCGGGTGGGCCCGAACAGGGCGACCGCCGGCAGCAGGTAGACGAATGCCGGCATCGTCTGGGCCGCGTCGAGAAATGGCCGCAGAGCGGCGGAGAAGCGGTCGCTCCGCGCGGACAGGATCCCGAGGACGAGTCCGACGACGAGGGTCATGAGGGTCGCGACGAGCACCGCCGTCAGCGTCTCCATGCTGTGCTCCCACATGTCCAGCCCGATCATCAGGATCAGGCAGACGGCCGCGATCACGGCCGGCCTTGGCCCGCTCGCGAGCGATGCGATGCCGATGATCGTCGCGACGACGAGCCACCACGGCGCCGACGTCAGAGCGCCCTGGATCGGGTTGATCAGGTTGTAGGTGATGGCGTTCTTGATCCACTCGGTGATGTCGTAGAGGTTGAACGCCATCCAGTCGGTGATCGCGTTGACGGGCACGCGGAACGAGAAGTGCAACTCGGACGGGAACTCGCTGCCGCCAAGGAAAAGCGACCCGGCGACCACCGCCGCTGCCGAGACGGCGATCGCGCCGGCCACGAGCCGGCGTCCGCCGACGCCCCGGATCGCCGTCTGCCGGCCGGGCCGGGCGGGGTCGAGTCGCTCGCTCGCCCGGGTGCTCAGCCGGTCCAGCATGATCGCCATGATCACGATCGCCAGGCCGGCGTCGAAGGCGAGCCCCACGTCGTTGAGCTGGAGCGCCTTGATGATGTTCTTGCCCAGCCCGGGAGCATCCACGAGGGCCGTGATGACCACCATCGAAAGGGCCATCATGATCGTCTGGTTGATGCCGAGGATGATCGTCCGGCGAGCCATCGGGAGCTGGACCTTCGTCAGCAGCTGATGGCTGGTGGAGCCGAGCGAGGTCGCCGCCTCGACGGACGCCGGCGCGACCCCCCGAATCCCGAGGGCGGTGATCCGGATCGCCGGTGGGACCGCGTAGATCATCGTCACGATCGCCGCGGTCGCCGGGCCGATGAGGAAGAAGAGCGCGAACGGCGCCAGGTAGGCGAACGTCGGCATGATCTGCATGACGTCGAGCACTGGCCGGATCGCGTTCATGAAGCGGTCTGAGCGGCCGGCGATGATTCCGGCCGGAATCCCGATGATTAGCGACAGGAGGACCGCTGCGAGGGTCAGGGCGAGCGTGTCCACGCTCCGCTCCCAGAGCCCCAGGACCCCGAATGACAGGAAGCCGGTCGCCATGAGTGCCGCCATCCGCCACCCGCCCACGAAGAAGCCGAGGATGCCGCCGATCGTCGTGAGCCCGGCCCAGGTCAGGCCGTGGAGCACGGCCATGAAGACCTCGAAGACCGCCGTGATGAGGATCCTGACGCCGGTCACGAACACGACGAGGATGATGTTCGTCTTGCGGTTGTCGTCGATCCACTCCCGGATGTCGTTGATCCGGTTGAACATCGGGGCGTCGTTGTCGTGGGGCAGCGTGAATTGGCCGGCAAACACGGCGTAGACGGCTGCCGCCCCCAGCGCGAGCAGGGCAAACCAGGCGAGGCGGGGGAGCGGTGGCACCAGCCGGCCGGCCGCCGCGGTCGCGTGGCTCATGTCAGGCGACCTCCTCGCCCGAAACGGCCGTGAGGATCTGCACGCGATCGACGACGCCGAGAAGCGCCCCCGCCTCGATGACGCGGATGGGCTTGTCGGTCGCGATGGCCGTCGGCATGGCGGCCCGGATGATCGTGTCCGCCGGGAGTTCGGGGCCATCGGACGGGTCGTCGGCTCGAGGGTCGCGCATGATCCAGCGCAGGGTCAGGACGTTGGAGCGCGGCACGTCGCGCACGAAGTCGGCGACGTACTGGTCCGCCGGCGCACCGACGAGATCGGCCGGGCGACCGGACTGGACGATGCGGCCGTCGCGCATGATCACGATGTGGTCGCCGAGCTTGAGCGCCTCCGCGAGGTCGTGGGTGATGAAGACCATCGTCTTCCCGACCTCGTGGTGGAGCCGGATGACCTCGTTCTGCATGTCGCGCCGGATCAGCGGGTCCAGGGCACTGAAGGGCTCGTCGAAGAACATCACCTCGGGGTCCACGGCGAGCGCCCGGGCCAGGCCGACCCGCTGCTGCTGCCCACCGGAGAGCTGGTCCGGGTAGCTGTCGATCTGGGTGGTCAGGCCCACGAGTTCGCACATCTCCCGGGCACGGGCGTGGCGTTGCTCGCGCGGCTCGCCCCGGAGTTCCAGGCCGAACGCCACGTTGTCGATGACGCGGCGGTGCGGCAGCAGGCCGAAGTGCTGGAAGACCATCGAGAACCGGCGCCGGCGCAGCTCGCGGAGGCGCTGCTCATCCGCGGCACGGATGTCCTCGCCGTCGAGGAGGATCTGGCCGAGGGTCGGCTCGATGAGGCGGGTCAGGCAACGGACGAGGGTCGACTTCCCGCTCCCCGACAGCCCCATGACCACGAAGACCTCGCCCGGCCTGACGTCGAACGAGACGTCGCGGACGGCGATCGTTGACCCGGTCTTCAGCCGGAAGTCGGCGTTCGAGAGCTCCAGGAGCGGCGACCCGGTGATCTTCGCCTCCGCCGATCCGAAGATCTTCCAGAGCCCTCGGACGGCGATCGTCGCCTGGCCGGATGCTGCTGCGCGGTCGGCCTGCGCGGTCTGCACGCGTTCCACCCTCGGCACGCCGCGGGACGCCACCCGGGGGGCGGAGCGTCGGCGGGACGGATTGAGGATCGGGCGCGCGCCCCCCGGCGTCAAGCCGGAACCGGGCCATGTCAGGCCGGGCCGAGGCCCCCGGCACCGCAGCACCGGGGCCAACGCCAACCCGTCGCCAACCCGTCGCCAACCCGTCGCCAACCCCCACGTACTCGTGGAGTGAGTGGTGGGCGGCACCGGACGGACCGACGGGGCGCGGTCACCCTCGACCTGAGCACGGCGCGCCCTTCGGTGCCCAACGGAGGCGATCGACTCGAGCGAATCTGGCGCCTATCACTCACCGGTTGAGTACGCGGCGGCGAGCCGCGATCGCCGGCCCCGCTCCCCTCGAGTGCGAGTTGCGGGCGGAGATGCCTGCGGAGCAAACTGTGGACCGTCCCAGCGGCCGTGGCGCCACGACCCCGCGCCCTCGGCACCAGGGCCGGGCCGCGCCGACGGCGTCAGACAGGAGTTCGCGTGACCGTCGATCCCGCCGCCGTCGGCAGCGCCGCGATGTTCATCGACGGGCGCTGGACCGCGGCTGCGTCGGGTGAGACGTTCGAGGCGGAGAGCCCGTCCACGGGTCAGCGCATCGGCTCGCTGCCCAGGGGCGGTCGTGAGGACGCGCGCCGGGCAATCGCCGCGGCCGTCGCCGCGGGGCCGGCCTGGGCCGCCCGCTCGCCCTTCGATCGCGCGGCCGTCCTCGAGCGGGTGGCGCGGGTCCTCGAGGCCCGGGCGGACGAGCTGGCGACCGCGCTCACCCTGGACCAGGGCAAGCCCCTCCAGGCCGAGGCGTACGGCGAGGTGGAGGAGCTGATCGTCTACTTCCGGATGGCCGCCGCGGACACGACCCGCCTCGACGGCATCATGCCCCCGTCCGTGGATCCGCAGAAGCGCGTGCTCGTATACCGCGTGCCGATGGGCGTCGTCGGGGTCATCACGCCGTGGAACTGGCCGTACACGATGCCGGCCGAGATCATCGCCCCGGCCCTCGGTGCCGGGAACACGGTCGTCTGGAACCCGGCGACATCCACCTCGCTGTGCGCCACGGTGCTTGCCTCGTGCATCGCCGAGGCGGACCTCCCGCCCGGCGTCTTCAACCTCGTCACCGGCCCGGGTGCGGAGGTCGGCGACGAACTGGCCGGCCACCCGGACGTCGCCGCGGTCGGGTTCATCGGGTCCACGGCCACCGGCCGGAAGATCGCCGAGCGCGCGATCGGCAAGGAGCTCCTTCTCGAGATGGGGGGCAACGGCCCGCTCGTCATCCTGGCGGATGCGGACCTCGACGCCGCGGTCACCGCAACGCTCACGGCCTGCTTCCTGAACGCCGGCCAGAGCTGCACGGCGGGCGAATGGATCCTCGTCCAGGAGCATGTCCACGACGCCTACCTGGAACGCCTGACGGAGGCGATCCGCCGCGAAACCCGCCTCGGCGACCCCTTCGACCCCATGACGACGATGGGCCCGCTGAACAACGAGCGGACCGCGACGAAGACGGAGCGTCACGTTGCCCAGGCCGTCGCCGCGGGCGCGACCGTCGTCGCCGGCGGTGCCCGCACCCCGGGGCTCGGCAGCGCGCTCTTCTACCAGCCGACCGTCATCACCGGCGTGGGTGCCCAGATGGAGATCGCCCGCGAGGAGACGTTCGGGCCGGTCGCGCCGATCACGAGGATCAGCGGCATCGACGAAGCGATCGCGATCGTCAACGCCTCGTCGTTCGGGCTCCTCAACGCGATCTTCACCCGCGATCTCAAGGTCGGCCTCCGGTTCGCCGAATCGGTCCGGGCCGGATGGGTCAACATCAACGAGGGCACGAACTACTGGGAATCCCACCTCCCGTTCGGGGGTCGTGCCGGCTCCCAGAGCGGGCAGGGCCGGGTCGGCGGGCGCTTCCTGATCGAGCGCCTGACGGAGCTGAAGACCGTCGTCGTGAACCTCGCCTGATCGCCTCGATCGACTGATCGAACCAACCGCCCGGCCGCGTCGGCCGGGCCGCATTGAACCCCCGGCGCGCCCGGGGACATCGGAGGACGGAAGCCACATGGGGTCGCTGCCGGAGCGC
>JBKJVO010000179.1:0-3341 GCA_046717305.1 Candidatus Limnocylindrales bacterium | reverse complement strand
GGTAGGGTCTGTGCGGTGGACGAGATCGAGGTGGCACGGACACAAGGCGCGGCGGAGCCAGTCGAAACATGCGGTCTCGTTCGACGAGGCGCGGTCCGCCCTCCGCGATCGCAATCGCGTGACCCGGATGGATCACGAGCACAGCGAGTGGGAGGATCGGTACATCACCGTGGGCCTGAACGTGCGGTTTCGCCTGATCACCGTCGTGACCTCCGAAACGGCATGGGGTAGCATCCGGATCATCTCCGCATGGCGCGCCACGAAGCGCGAACGATATGGCTACGAAACGCGAACTCTCTGACCCGCACCGCGTCGCCGCGTTCCACGCGAGGCTTGACCGGCCACTGCGCGTGGTGATCGCCGATGCGACCGGGTACTGGCTCGAGGATGCTGCCCATCGGCGCCTGACCGAGGAACGTTCCACGAGTGGCGCCTCCATGCGCCAGGTGCTCGCCGAAGTCGCCGACGGACGGGATCCGGCGAGCCTGGTGCTGGTATGCCGAGGCGTCGGCTTCGACCGGTACGAGATCAGCCGCGGGACGATCCTGGTCGATCTCGCGGAGGGGGCAGCCGGAATCCCCGCGGCTGTTCGCTCGGGCGCGGAATTCCTCGATCCAGGGTAGCGATGACGTCGAAACCGGCACCGATGGCTCGGCGGATCATCTCGCCGTTCGAGATGCCTGCGAAGCCAGCGTACGCCGCCGAATACACCTCGTGGGGCCTTCGGCCGCCCCTTCTCAGCCATCGCTCACCGCCGGGTTATCCGGAGAGGCGCTGGCATGAGTTCTTCGATCCGGATCTCGAATAGCCGACCGATCGCGGCGGCCGCCGCGGTCGTGGCCGACCGACTCCACGTCACGCTCGTCGACGGGCGTGAGATCATCGTTCCCGTCAGCTGGTTCGACTGGCTCGCCGATGCCACCGAGGCGCAGCGCTCGGAGCTGGACCTCATCGAAGGCGGCGAGGGCATCTGGTGGGAGCAGCTGGATGAGGGCGTCTCCGTGCCGGGACTGTTGGGCCAGCCCCACCTCTGAGGAGCGTGGCCGCGCGGGGTCCAGGTCAGACGGTGACGACGACCTTGCCCTTCGCCCGGCCCTCGTCGACGTAGCGCAGCGCGTCCACCACCTCGCTCAGGGGAAGCGCCGATCGATCGCCGGCTTGACCGCGCCGGTCGTGGACATCGAGGCCGCGAGCCTCAACGGTGATCTTGGCGGTGGGTCATGGCGCGATCAGTTCGAGGGTCGGGAAATAGGTGCGATACCGCGTGGCGTCGCGGGTCAGGAGGCGGTAGCCGGCCACGGCGGCGTGTGCCCCGACGTAGAAGTCGGGCAGCGGTGAACGCCTGGATCCCCCACCCCGCCGATACCGGATGAAGCACTTGCCGGCGAGGAACGCGGCCGGGTATGGGAGATCCTCTCGACGATAGAGGTCGGCCGGAAGCGCCGCATCGAGAGCCTCGATGGTCGGGAACCCGACGGACACCTCCGCGTAGACGAGCGGATTGATGATGAGCACGGCCTCGTCGGCGATGCGCTCCAGGGTCGCGCTCGACCACGCGCTCCAGACGGGGTCAGCCGTCGCGACATCGAGGAGGACGTTGCTGTCCACGAGGACGGGGGTCACGCTTCCCCACGCGTGAGGGCCAGGATCTCGTCGGTCGTCATCGGGACACGCCCGCCGAGCTCGCGGAGGCGCTGAACCGCGCGACCGCCGCGGGTTGCACGTCGCGCCTTCGCGGCCTTGACGAGGCGAACGCCCTCCTCCTCCACGAAGAATTCGACTTCCGTGTTCGGCAGCAGACCGGCCTGCTCACGAATGGCCTGTGGGATCGTCACCTGGCCCTTCGACGTGATACGCATGGTCTGCCTCCGCTGAGTTCTTACGAGATACAGTAAGACTGTCTCGCGTCCGCGTCAACCACCCCCAGGGCATCGCGTCGGGGCCCGAACGATGTCCTTAGCCCCTGCAGCTCAGCCTCGGGGCCGCCGGCCGCGGTAGACCTCCCACCGATGGCCGATGCGGATGACCAGGACGACGAGCTCGGCGTCGCGGATCTCGTAGAGGACACGGTAGTCCCCCACCCGGATGCGCCAGATCCGCTCGGCGGGCCTCCCCGCGAGGCGCTTCGACCCCCTGGGCCGCGGGTCGGTGGCGAGGGCGTCGACGGCTCGACCGATCCTGCGCCGCACTCCGACCGGCAGGCTTGCCAGCTCGCGTTTGGCCGTGGGCTGGAGGCTGACCCTGTAGCGGCCCTCGGCCATGCGTGGCGACCGGTCCTAGAGTCCGAGCTCGGCCTTGACCTGCTCCCAGGGAATCGGCACGGCATTCGCCGGGTCTGCAAGGGCCTCGCGCGCCGCCTCGAGGTCGAGCTCGTCCTCGAGGCGCTCGAGGAGATCGAGGTCCTCGATCGGGATGATCGCGGCGACGGCACGCCCGCGACGGACGACGCGGACGCGCTCACCCCCATAGGCCGCACGATTGACGATCTCCGCGAAGTCGTGCCGTGCCTCGCTGACACTGACGTGGCCGGTGGCGTGGTCGTCGCTTGGTTCGTACATCTCGTACGAACCGTACAGTTGGGCCGCACGGGTGTCAACGCGAGATCGAAGGAAGGTCGCGCGGATCCGCTCCGCCGCCGCGTGGCACCATTCCGCGAGCAGGAGGAGCTGCGGATAGGCGCCGTCGCCCAGCTCATTCCACCTCTGGAGGTTCCCATGGCCGAGGTTCTGCTGTTCCACCACGCACAGGGGCTGACCCCCGGCGTCCGCGCGTTCGCCGACGAGCTGCGGGCCGCCGGGCACACCGTGCACACGCCGGACCTGTTCGACGGACGGACGTTCCAATCGATCGATGAGGGTATGGCCTTGATCCAGGAGACCGGGTTCAACGACCTGCGCGCGCGCGGCGTCCGCACGGCCGACGACCTGCCGCAGGAACTCGTATACGCCGGGTTCTCGTTCGGCGTGACGGTCGCGCAGCAGCTCGCCCAGACGCGGCCCGGCGCCCGCGGAGCCCTGCTCTTCTACTCCTGCATCCCGATCAGCGGCGAGTGGGCCTTCGGACCCTGGCCGGACGGCGTCCCCGTCCAGATCCACGGCATGGACGCCGACCCGATCTTCGTCGGCGAGGGCGACATCGATGCGGCCCGCGAGATCGTCGAGAAGGTCGAGGACGCGGAGCTCTTCCTCTACCCCGGCGACCAGCACTACTTCGCCGACAGCTCGCTGCCGTCGTACGAAGCGGATGCCACCGCGCTGCTCACCCGGCGGGTGCTGGAGTTCCTGGACCGCGTCTGACCGATGCCGGCGAGGGCTTGGCTGCATCGACGGTGGGCCATGGGC
>JBKJVO010000178.1:0-4010 GCA_046717305.1 Candidatus Limnocylindrales bacterium | reverse complement strand
CGAGCTGCATCTCCGACTCGAAGTCGGAGACGGCCCGCAGCCCGCGGACGATTGAGGTTGCGCCGTGGACGCGGGCGGCATCCACGGTGAGTCCATCGAAGGTCACCACATCCGCACGGCCGGCCGGAATCCCGGCCGCGTCGAGCGCGTCGCGCAGGACGCGAACGCGGGTCGCGGCGTCGAGGAGCGGCGACTTGCGCGGATTCCCGAGCACGGCAACCACGACGCGGTCGAAGACGGTCAGCGCGCGACGCACGATGTCCAGGTGGCCGTTCGTGACCGGATCGAAGGATCCGGGATAGACCGCAACCTTCATGCGTCCTCCTCATCCGATCCGGGCGAGTCAGCCTCCGAGGTGCGGTAGAACGTGAGCGCCGTCTCGCCGAAGCGGCGTTCTCGTTCGGATGCTAGCAGCCCGACTCGGTCCGGAGGCGCGTCCCGCCAGAAGTGCTTGGCCACGACGAGAGCACCCGGCACAAGCAGGCTGCCCGCACCAAGCCGCTCCAGGGTGGCGACGAGGAGCTCCGGCCGATCGTATGGCGGATCGACGATGGCGACGTCATATGGTCCTGCGGCGCGAGCGGGCCCGGTAGCGAGCCAGGTGACGACCTCCGTCCGGATGACGGACGCAGACGGACCGGCGAAGTGCGTTCGTTCGAGGTTTGCCCGGATCGTCTCGATCGCGACAGGATCCCGCTCCACGAAGACGACGGCGGCGGCTCCCCGCGAGAGCGCCTCGATGCCTGCAGCGCCGCTGCCCGCGAAGAGATCCAGGACGCGGGCGTCCTGGAGGTCCGGGTCCAGGATCGCGAACAGCGCCTGCTTGACGCGGTCCGCGAGCGGCCTCGTGCCCTCGCCCGGTGCGGCGAGGCGGATGCCCCTCGCGATCCCGGCGATCACGCGTCCGGCAGTCCCCTGCCCTCTCGCTGGCGCGAGCACAGCCGCCTTGCCGGCCCGGGTCCCGCGAAGGCTCGCCCGCGCGCTCACGGCGCGGCACCTGGTTCGGCGCGTGCCACGCCGGCGAGCCAACCGGAGCGGAGCTCAAACTCCAGCGCGAGGTTACCCGGCCGGAGGTGGCCGGCCTCGTCGAGGAGCGCCTCGGCGGCCTCGCGGGCCAGGACGGCGAGCTCGCGGTGGCCCTCCCGCTGGAGCGACGCGACTCGAAGCTCCGGGAGGCCGCTCTGGACGAGCCCGAGGACGTTACCCTCGCGCCGGAGCTCCCAATCGCGCTCGGCGAGCTCGAAACCGTCACGGATCTCACGGACGGCGATCAGGCGCGCCCTGGCGGTCTCGTCCGTCGAGTCGGACACGAGGACGCAGAAGGACTCCTGGGTCCCGCGGCCAACGCGGCCGCGCAGCTGATGCAGCTGGGCGAGCCCGAACCGTTCGGCACCCTCGATGATCATCATCGTCGCTTCCGGGACGTCCACGCCGACTTCGACCACCGTCGTCCCCACGAGGACGTCCAGGTCGCCGTCGCGGAAGCGTGCCATCTCGGCGTCGCGATCGGCCGGCCGGAGGCGGCCGTGGACGAGCCCCACCCGTGCCGGTGCGAGGAGCGCGCGCAGGCGGACGGCCTCCGCCTCGGCCGCCACGGCCGACGATTCGATGACGACGTCGTCCGTCTCGTCGATCGCGTCGTCCCCGTCGCCGTCCGGGCCCGTTGAATCCGGGACGATGAGCGGCACGATCACGAACGTCCGGTTGCCGCGCTCCGCTTCGTCGCGGACGCGCTGCCACGTCCCCACGAGATCGGCCGGCCCCTTGATGCCGGTCCGGACCGCGATCCGGCCCTCCGGCGGCGTCCGCAGGTCCGTGACGTCGAGATCGGCGTACAGGACCTGCCCGAGCGTCCGCGGGATCGGCGTCGCGGTCATGAGCAGGACGTGCGGGACCCCGCCGCCGGCCTTCGCCTCCAGGGCGGCCCGCTGCTCGACGCCGAACCGGTGCTGCTCGTCCACGACCGCGAGCGCGAGGTCCGCGAATCTCACGGACTCCGAGATCAGCGCATGGGTGCCGACGACCACGCGGGCCATCCCGCCGGCGAGGAGCTCGCGCGAGCGGTTGGCGTCCGAGGCGCGCATCGAGCCGGTGAGGAGCTCGACCTCGATCCCGAGTGGCTCGAGGAGGTCGGCGAGCGTTCGCTGATGCTGTCGCGCGAGAAGGTCGGTCGGCGCGAGGAGTGCGCCCTGCCGGCCCGCCAGCGCCGCGGCCGCGAGCGCCCACGCGGCCACCGCGGTCTTCCCGGACCCGACGTCCCCCTGGAGGAGCCGCAGCATCGGGATGGCCCGCTCCATGTCCGCCCGGATCGCCCCGACCGCGGCGTCCTGGTCCGTGGTGAGGTCCACGTCGCGCCCGACGTGCCGTCGGAGCGCCGCGACGATGGCATCGCGGATGCGCCTGTCCGTGACGTCGTCGACGGGTACCGGGCGGCTCTGCTCTCCGACTCGTGCCCTCCGCCGCCCGACCATCCCCAGCTGCAGCGCGAGGAGCTCGTCGAAGGCAAGCCGCTGGAGCGCGGCGTCGCGGCGCTCGAAGCTCGTCGGGTAGTGCGCCTCGTCCAGCGTCTCGCGGATGCCACCGAGCTTCGTGCGCTCTCGGACGGGCTCCGGGAGGTACTCGGGATAGTCGGCGGCGGTGCGATCCAGGGCGGCACGCACCGCGCGGCGGAGCGAGGCAGCGCCCAGCCCGGCCGTGAGCCGGTAGATGGGCACGATCCGGCCGGCGTGCAGGAGCGCCGACCCGTCGTCCGGCTGGAATTCCGGGTTGTCCAGCGTCATCCGCGTCCCGAACCGCCGAACCTTGCCGCTGACGACGATCGAATCGCCCGCCTTCAGGCGGCGCTCGACGAAGCGTCGCCCGAACCAGGTCGCCTCGAGGGACCCGGTCGAGTCCTCCAGGCGGGCGATCGTTCGCTGGATCCGGCGCCGGAACGACGCCTCGACCCGCAGGTCTGAGACGCGGACGCGCGCGGAGATCACCTCGCCGTCCGGCACCAACAGGAGGTCGCCGAGCTTCCACATCTCGCGCAGGTCGTCGTAGCGCCGCGGGAAATGGAACAGCACGTCGCGGACGCGATTGATCCCGAGGCGCCGTCCGCGCCTCGCCAGGACGGACGCGCCGGGCAGCCCGGAGCGACCGATCGGCACGTCGAGGAGCTGGACCGGATCCGTGGGTATCGGCGGCGCGGTCGGTCCCGGAGCCTTCCTGCGCCCGGCGTTGGCGCGCTTGACCGATCGAGGGTCGCGGCCCGCGGTTCCCCCCACGACCTACTCGGCGGAGATCAGGTAGTGGTAGTGCGGCTGCCCGCCGTGAACGACCTCAACCTCGGCGCCGGTCTCGAGCTCCCCGATCCGCCGCGCGAGCGCCTCCGTCGAGGCGAGGTCAGTACCCTCACCGTAGTAGACCGTGAGGAGCTCGAAGCCCGGTTCAAGGGCGCGCACCCCGGCGAGCACGGCCGTCGCCATGTCGTCGTCCACGGCAACGAGGCCGTCGTCCGGGTCCAGGGCGATGGTCTGACCCTCCCGGACCTTCTTGCCGCCGATCGTCGCGTGGCGGACGGCCGTGGTCACGGACAGGCTCTGAATCGCGCGCCCGGCCGCGGTCATCTCGGCCGCGTTATCGGCAGCACCCTTCGTGGGATCGAGCGCGAGCAGGGCGGCAAACCCTTCCGCGGCGTTGCGCGTCGCGACCACGGACACCGGCCGATCCGCCATCCCGGCGACCTGCCGCGCGGCGAGGACGACATTGGGGTTGTTCGGGAGGACGAGGATCTCGCGAGCGTCGAGCCCCCGGATCGCCTCGAGCAGCTCGCCGGTGCTCGGATTCGCCGACTGCCCGCCCACCACGACGCGGCTGACCCCGAAGTCGCGGAAGATCGCGGCGAGCCCTTCGCCGGCCGCGACGGCCACGATGCCGAGGGCCATGGTGACCGCCCCGAGGGAGCCGGCGCCATCGGTCGCGGACGAGCCGCCCGTGCCGTCGCTGCGGCCCGAATCCCCGGCGGTGAA
>JBKJVO010000177.1:0-3177 GCA_046717305.1 Candidatus Limnocylindrales bacterium | reverse complement strand
GACCCGAGCATGAACGCCGTCCACAGGGCGATGACGGCACTCTCCGGAATGCCGTCGCGATCCCAGTCGCTGGTCCAGAGCGCGACCGCGCCGAGGGCGGTCATGGCCCACAGCCCCGCGGGCCCGGTTCCGACGCCGAGGGCCAGCCAGACCAGGGACGCGGATCTCGAACCGAGGAGCGCGGGGAGCGCCAGGACGAATCCATGCGGCCAAAGGGAGGGTGACGCAACGATCGTGGCCAACCCGAGGGCGGCAAGTCCGCGGCGACCCCTGAACCGCAGCGCCGCAACGGTGACGATGGCTGAGAGTGCGACAAACGCGATCGGCGGGAGCCAGCGGGCCAGGGAATCCCCGAACAGGACAGGGACGTTGACCTGGCTCGCCTGCCGATACGCCAGGCCCGCGAGCCATGCCCGCCACGGTTCGATCCCGCTGCCGATGAGGGACACTGCGGCGAGCGCGAGCACGAGCCATCCTCCGACCAGGAGTGGCCGCCAGGCGCGTTCCCGGAGCAGCCAGAGTGCGGGCAGGATCGACTGGACCTTGAACAGCATGCCGAGGGGCAGGATCCAGTGCCGCCGGCCACCGGCGGCAAGAAGCAGGAATACCAGGCTCGAGACGTTGCCTGACACGATGCCGCGGACGTGCGCCGGAAGCAGGACGAGCAGGGCTGCCCACCCCCACGGCAAGCCGAGGGCGCGCATGCCGATGAACCCGGACCCGAGCATGAACGCCGTCCACAGGGCGATGACGGCACTCTCCGGCAGCCCCGAGAGCACGCTCAGCATCGGGAGCACCACGGGTGAGTAGAGGAAGTAGTCATCCTCTGCTCGCGCCGGCAGCTCGGTCAGGACGCGGTCGAGGTAGACGGGCGCGCCGGCGCTCGCATCGGCACCGGCCGCGAGGTAGACACGAAGATCGTAGGAGTGGGTGCCGCCGAGGTAGGAGAGATCGCGCAGCACCCAGGCGGACACCACGACGGCAACCAGAGCAAATGCGCTCGGGGAGATCTGGCCGCGACGACCGAACCACGCCCCGACGAGTCCGGCGAGACCGAGGATGGCCATCGTGATTCGCCTCGCCCCAAGGATGATCCATGGTCCGGCGGCCACCGCAGCCATGAGGGTGACGACGAGGGTGACGACGAGGGTCACGGCGAGCGTGACTGTCGTGGCACGCCAACGGCCGCCCGCCTTCCCTATCAGGGCCCCGGCGGTGAATCCGAGGCCGAGCTCGATCAGGATCGCCAACCAGAACGTGCTGAACGGGACACCCGCGACGCTGGCCGGGCTGCTGGCGAGCTGCGCCACGACGATGGCAGCGAAGAGGCCGACCTGGATCGCCAACCCGGTTGGTCGGGGAGTCACGGCATCCTCTGCGCAGGCCACGGGCTCCCATTTCCTGGGACGGCGGTCATGGATCGGCCAGCTGGTCGGCGAGCCACCTGATCCCACCCGGGGCGGCACGTCCGAGGCCGGCCTCGATCACGGGCAGGGCGGCCAGGTAGTCCACCCCGTCTCCGCACACGATGACGGGCGGTTCGCCGCCGGCATCGCCGGTCGCCGCCCGGACCCCATCTCGGACCGCGGCGGTGCCCCGGCCCGTGACGAGGGACTCGAGACCCGGCAGAAGCCCGCGGCGGCGGGCGGTCGCCATCGGGTGGCGCAGCGCGGCGAGGATCCGCCGCCATCCCGTGGGCCGAGGGCCGATGGTGCGGGCGTCTGCCAGCGCATGAACTCGATCATTCAGGTCGGCGACGATGACGGCGGCCAGGCCAACCAGCTCGGAAGTGCCTTCGGACGCGGACGTGACCAGGACGACGTCGGCGCGTCCCGTCTGCGGGAGCTTGGCGAGGAGCCGGGCACGCTCGGGATCGAAGGCCACGACGACGATCCGATTTCCCGCACGGGTCCAGGGCACTGCCCGCGCGCGGCCGGCGCCCTGTGGCGGCGCCATTGGCACCGCAGCGTCGTCCCGGGACTCCGCCCACTCGGCGATCGACTCGTCGTACAGGTCCAAGAGCCTGGCCGCCACGGCCGCGCCGCCGAATCGCTCGACGACGGCTGCGCGCAGACGGTCCTGATCATACGCGCTTCGCCGATCTAGAACGCGCAGGACCTCCGCGGCGAACGCTTCGGGATCGTCCCGTTCGACGATCGCCCCGAGGTCCGCGACATGATCTCCGAGGATCTCCGTGACCCCGCCCGAATCCGTGGCGACAACCGGAAGACCCGACGCGAGCGCCTCGGCCGCCACGACCCCGAATGTCTCCCGCCGGCTCGCATGGACGAAGATATCTGCCCGACGCATCGCCTCTGCCACGCCGGCCCGGTCCATAGGCGGCTCGAACGCCACCGCATCAGCGACGCCGATCTCGGCCGCCAGGGAGCGCCACCGCCGGTCGAGGGCCGGGTCACCGGCCTGGCCCACGAGACGGAGGGTCGCCGCCGGCCGATCCCGGCGCACGATTGCGAGTGCGCGCAGGAGCACGTCGATCCCCTTGATCTCCTTCCAGTAGCCGACGAATAGCAACTCCCCAGATCGGCGCTCGCCGGAAGCGGCGACTCGGAAGGCATCAACGTCGACGGCGTTCGCCATCACGTCGATACGGTCCGCGATCTCCGGGAGCGACCCGGCCAGTTCCGCCGCGAACGTGCGGCTGACGGCGAGGAGCGCGCTCGCGCGCCGCGTTCCATCGAGGTATGCGGTTCGAACGGCCGGCACCGCGAAGAGGCGATCCAGGAACGTCGCATGCTCCGTGATCAGCAGCGGCACGCCGAGATCGTCGGCCAGCCCCGCCGCCGCCGCTCCGTCGGGATAGCCCGTGTGGGCATGGATCAGTGCGGGTCGAAACGGCCGGCCCTCGAGGGGCGTATACGCTCGAGGGTCAGCGAGGAATCGCCGGAGGGCGTCCTTCCTGTAGCGCAGCGCGTGGAGAACCGGATCGCGGACCGTCCGTCCGCCCGGAATGGGCAGCCGGGCGACCGGGAGTCCGGGGTGGGACTCCGAGCCGTGAGGAGAGAAGACCTCCGATCCGGACCTGCTTGCGGTGCCCGCCGCCCGCTCGACCTGTTCGGCCATTCTGGCGCGAAGGTTCCCGGATCCGATCAGGTCGGCCGGGTCAAAGCTTACGACGAGGACGCGGCAGCCTGCCTCTCTCAGCGCAGCGGCCTGATC